>JBGSOH010000258.1:0-11074 GCA_041739205.1 Saprospiraceae bacterium | reverse complement strand
TCATCAAAATAACTCTGCTGTACCACATAGTGCAACAGATACTAAAGTATATTAATCAAGAAATCATTTTGTTAACCTACCCGCCCAAGAGTACTATTTTATGCAAAATTTAAAAAATAGCACTTTTCAGAGGGGACTCATTATTAAAAAACAAAATTTAAAAAATGAAAAAATTTAAAATTATTACCTTGATATTGTTAATCATGCCATGGATGGGTTATGCGCAATGGACAGAAAAAAATGTTATGACTAATGCTTCATTAACGAGTGTAGATTTTATAAATAATGATCTTGGTTTTGTTACTGGATCTAATGAGATATTCAAAACAGAAAATGGTGGGGATAACTGGATTTTAAGTCATAAAGCATCTGATTTTGTAATATACGAAGACATATTTGCCATTAACAAAGAAGTAGTTATCGCAGTAGGAAAAGACTTATTAACCAATTTATCCATTATCACAAAAACAGAAAACGGTGGTGTAGATTGGAGTGAAATAAACATTGATAATTTTTCTTTTTTGAAATCTTTATTTTTCATCAATGTAAATGTAGGATATTGTTCAGGTTCAAATGGCGTAATTTTGAAAACATTAGATTCGGGAGATACTTGGCAAACATTAAATTCTGGAACTGGGTTAAACTTAGAATCCATTTATTTTGTAAATGAGATGGTCGGCATAGCAGTAGGTGGAACAATTGGGACCGCTTTGATTTTAAAGACAAAGGATGGTGGAGAAACTTGGCAGGAGATGGATTTACCTTCAGACGAGAACCTTCAATCTGTATTTTTTTCTAGTCCAGAAATAGCATATGTAGTAGGATGGAAAGGCGAAATATTGAAAACGGAAGATTGTGGCGATAACTGGGTAAGACAAAATTCGGTGGCCATGACAGGTAATTTAAGGGTGGTATTCACTGATGAAAATACAGGATATATTGTTGGTGGTTCAATGAATGAATCCCTCATCCAAAAAACTACAAATGGAGGCGATTTATGGGAAGACATAAGCCCACAATTTTCTCAAGGGTTGATCTGTGTGGATTTCCCATCTCTGAATGTAGGGTACGCTGTTGGAAGCAAAGGTATTGTTGCAAAAACCACAACAGCAGGTATCATGACTTCTACAAATAATCTACATACTCAGGATGAACTAAAGTTGTTTCCAAATCCATTCCACGAGATACTTCATGTAGCATCAGACATAAACAATAATATAGATTATATTAAAATTTATGATACAAATGGCCATATTATTAAGGAGATCAAACCCAACGCAACAAAGACGTCCATTGATTTATCTAATCTAGCGTCAAATGTTTATTATGTAGAAACTCATGCAAGTGGCAATACCCAGATCAAAAAGATCATCAAAAAATAAGCTCAATGTTATATTTAAGTTAGACACAAAAAGTAAATTAATTGCCATGAATACATTTCAAACGAACAGCATCTTACTCATCTTGCTTTTTATTACAACTTTGGGTAAATCTCAAAATCTAACATTTGGAGCCACCTTGAGTTCGGGACCGAGCGTAGTCACTTCGAATGAACGAGGCGCAGGCACTTTAAAAACTAAAGCAGCTTTTTCTGGTAATGTAGGTGTATTCTTAGAGAAAAAACTAGGGACAAATTACGCTATAGGACTAGAAGCCTTATGGGTGCAAATGGAAGGTTTTGAAGTTGATGAAAATATTGAATGGTTTGAAGCGAGTATTGAAGAACCGATATCTATTGGATATATTTCTGAAGAATATCGCTTTCATACCAGTTACTTGGGTTTACCACTCTACTTCCAATATGAGATCGGAAAATTAGGAATCAAAGGTGGCATGCAGACTTTGTTTCTATTAAAGACAAGTACACATTTTAGATCCTATGGTGAACTAAAAGGTGAACCATTTGATTCTGAAGGCAAATTTGATCCTTTGGAGCTAAGTAAAATGGATTCTGGTCCTAAGATTGGCATAGATTATACCATAAGTCCTAATCTTAAGTTTCGCATAGATTATTATCATGGGGTCAGAGACATAGCAATAGGGAGATTTGATAGTGAAAGAAAAAATAGACAGTTGGGTGTAGGTGTTAGTTATATTTTTGGTAAAAAGGAAGGTGTAGCTGTGGAAGAATCGGTATTGAGTACTTATTAATCATAATCAATTATTTTACCAAAAGGAGTTAGTTTTAGAAATTAGTTTCTATTTTTGTTACATATTAATCTAGAGATTATGTAGTGTTTTCTCAAACAAAAAGATAAAGATTTCTTCATAGAACTTTTAAGGTGATGATCGTAAAAAAGTTAAACTCCGGTGACATAATTGATTTTCAAGATCTACTTGACATTTTTAATGAAGTTTTTGAAAACAATAAGCTTCTACCACAAGATGAGTACTTAAAAAAACTTTTAGATAATCCAAATTTTGTTGTCATTGTGGCAGAAGACAACAAAGTTATCTTGGGTGGACTCACTGTGTACATTTTACAATCTTATTATAATGAGAAACCTGTCGCCTATATATACGATGTAGGTGTAAAACCTATTTATCAAGGAAAAGGAATAGGCAATTCACTAATACAATTTTTGATAGCATATTGTAAAACAAATGGTTTTCATGAAGCGTATGTTGAAGCAGAAACAGATGATGTGGAAGCTGTGAAATTTTATCAAAAAACAAATTTCTCCACAGAGATCCAAGCCTCCCATTTTACTTATAAATTTTCTTCTGTAGATAATAAGTCATAATTAAAAAGGAAAAAGTCCAATTCATCATGATAAAAATAGTATATATTATTTATTTCAAAATTAGTTAAAAATCAATATATGTGGGTGACAGAATCTCTGTGGTTTGAGATAGCAGTTGTGAGTATCATTTATGCTTTGGGTAATAAACTTATGGGGCACTTCGAAGAACGAACAAATAAAATCCGGAGGGTAGGCAAGTATTTACTCACAATTATAGTTGTCTGCATCATTTCAGTTTACTTTGGTAGATTAGTGGCAATGATTGCGCTTTCATTATTCATCTTTCCATTGTTGTATATCCACGCCTACTACTTACCCATCAAAAAAGGAATAAACGGATGGACTGGCGAACCCAAAAGTAAGTATTATGAATTTCGTAATTGGAATAAAGACATATTCTCAAACAAATAAAAGAGTTTAAAATGAATTTAAACCAAATAACGATACCCACTTTGAATTTGGACTTGGCTATACAGTTTTATAAAACTTTAGGAATGAATCTTATAGTGGAATCCCAACCACACTATGCAAGATTTGAATGCAAAGATGGGAGTTCAACATTTTCATTACATTTGGTGGATGAGCTTCCCAGTGGCAATGGTATTTGGATTTATTTTGAATGCGAAAATTTGGTTCAATTCGTGACAGAACTTATAGGAAAAGGTATAGCCTTCGATGAGATGCCAAACGATAAAAGTTGGCTTTGGAGAGAAGCGAGACTAAAAGATGTCGACAATAATCAACTAATTTTATATTATGCAGGTGAAAATCGACTAAACCCTCCTTGGCGCTTAAGATGATATTTTAACCAATAAGTTACACCATTTAATACTCGATTTATTGCTCAGCATAATAAGCTAATAATGTCATCAAATCTTTATCAATTTACCATACATTGATGCGGTGATAGTTTGAACTTTTATAATATAAGCCCCACTTGGTAAATCTCTGACATCTATCTCTTCGGACGGCTTATGATTGCGCATTGTTTTCATCCACTGACCACTAATACTAAAAATAGATAGTTCAATTATTGGGGTATTATATGACTGTAAAACAACTTTAAAACTACCCGATGTAGGGTTTGGTACAAAGCTAATTGTTTTTGACTTTTGAGTCTGTTCCTTTGGATCAATTGTACTTACGGTAGTCCCGAATGTTTTAATAACTTCATTGGTTATAATAGGATCGTTAAAATCAAAAAATATGGAAGCTTTATTTCTTATTTCATCATTGATTTGGATGGTTTCTTTTAGCTTGATTTTAAATGTAATAAAACCATTAGAACCCAAACTATTGGTAAAACTGTCTACAAGATTGATGCTATCAAAAGTAACTATGAGCATCGAATTTTCTACTTTCCAAGTGCACACATGTGAGTAATCGGTCAATTTTATGGATTTGATATCAAACTTATCTGACAATTTATCTTCCAACCACACTGTATATGCCGTATCTGTCCCTGTATTTTGAAATCTTATACGATATTCTATTTCATCATCTTTCTGAATATTCGATTTATTTTCTATACCTGACACAAAAATGGTTTTGTCATTTGGGTCGTAAGACCCTATGGAAACAAGACAATTTTCTACGGTAAAAGTATTCTGTAGTTGACAAAGAGAAGGATCTATTGTTTCCATAACGTCTGCAGTGAAACAATATGATTCACCTATCGATGCAGCACAAGGTCCTGTAACTGTAAATTGGAATCGTTGATTTGAATGTACAGCTAATCCGTTGACCTTAAACACATAATTATTTCCATTGACACTAAAAGGTGCTGGCAAAACATGGGATACTTCTAGCTCTGGGTCAAGCTGAATACTTAATGTTATTGGTCCACTGTTGATATTTCCGTCATTGACAAGATTATAGGAAACAATACGTTCAAAACATGGTCTCAAAGTACCATGGGCACCATGCAACTGTAAATCAGAACAATAGGCCAAGGTTCGAAATGGTATTTCAATTTCAGCATACAAACTATCTTTATGCATTGAAATTGGGTAGGTTTCTTGACAAAAAGCATACAACTTATCATTGTAGGCAAAAGAAATATTATTTGTGTCAAGACTTGTTATAATATATTTTATAGAATCATAATCTATGGTGAAGTCTCTATTATTATTTATGGTATGAAATTGACCAATTGCATATTTTTCTGTTGGGTCTTTCACACAATTTCGGTTTGTATCTTCGAAGTATTTTATGGCTATTGTTTTGTTTTTACCAGCTCGATTTATTTGGTTACATTTAACAATATTTTCATAAGGTCTACATTGATTATTATGATCAATAATAGCCACAGACAAACATATAGTTCTATCAAAAGGTACATAGGGGAGAATATTTGTATAAAATTGAATCATAAATTCCTCTGACGGCGCTAGCTCAGAAATTTGGACAACGTATAATCCTTCTGCAATCTTATTAAACAAACTTCCATTAATCGTAGTATCTAAATATTGATAAGGATCCATTGAAATATGCAATTCCGTAGGATTTGATACTACATTACCATTGTTTTTTATTAAGACAAAATAACTAGTTTGAAAATAAATTGAATTCGAATAATTAACTAATTTAACATCTAATTGAGCACATTCCTGTTGAGTTATCCCATTAAATGCCTCTGTACGTACGTGTCCGCCTCCGTTGCCAAAGTTAAGGTCCAGAGTATCTTTACACAGATCTAAAATGTCATTTTCGTTGTGGACAAACAATTTGTTTTGATCTGCATGGCTATAAAATACGGCATTACCTTGAGCATCAGTAAGCTGTGTCGAAAGATTTTTAAGTGATACTTTTTGTTTGATGATGGGATTTTCATCATTAGAAATTTCACAATCATTTTGGGCATCATCACTGAGACTTACATATACAATATTCGGCTTGGCCAATGGATTTTTGTATTTCAATATACCCTTTTCGGCAGTACTAATGTAAATATAATGATCGGGGCTAACGGACAACCCGATTATATAATCACGACTATTTAAATCTACCTTAATTTCTTGCCAAGTCTGTCCCTCATCACCTGAGATTAGCAAACTTTTGCCTTTTACAATAACTAAATGACCTGACCTACTAGTCGCAAAATGACTAATATGATCTTTTGAAGGTGGAAAATCGTGTAAAACATTAAATGTGAATCCTTCATCATAAGAACTTGAAAGTTGATATCCCTCGGTTCTATCATCAAGAGAAAATGAAGAAATGGCAATATTGTAAAATGTATTCATTTCGTAGTGGGTGCTTGTTGTATATCTATAATTCTGTATATCTCTCACCCTTTTGGTTAGCCCAAAAGTATCCAAATGTGATAAAAGTTCAACACCAAAATAATGATTATATAATCCAGCCTGATTAGAAATCGCTGCAATTTCAATTCCGTTACTCAGATTTATTTTTGTAGAATTCCATGAAGATTCATTAGTTTTCCTATAGTATAAAGAATCCGAAGATGCACAAAATACTGCATTCTTTTTTGGATAAATTGATGATAACTTGAAGCTAGTTTGATTTTTGATTTTATTCCAAGATTGCCCTCTATCAGAAGAAGTATATATTTTATTTTCGGCATCAACTATATCAATAATCCTGTCTTCAGAAAATGAAAATGAAGGGTCGTAATATCGTGTCTTAAATGGCAATAATGTCCAAGCCTGTATGCTATCTTTTTTGAAATAAGCATCTTTATTATCGTAGGATGCAATAATCTGCTCATCAAATCCAGCCGCAAAATAATTGACATATGAGTTTGCCAAATCAAATCCTATTGCTTCGAAAATTCCGTCATTGGTCCTTAGTATCTTTATATCAGTCTTTTCAAATGCCGTATTTTCAGTTATAATAAACTTACCCATGTAAATATTAGCAAGATTCGTCTCATCAGGTAAAGTAATTACATTAAAATTTGTGGCATTATCCGCCTTAAAGTAGATTTTATTGTCTTTACCAAAAGCCAACATGTGATCATACTTAAATATAGTGTCTGGTTCTGTAAAAGGTAAATCATACTGAGTCCATGTCTGACCGAGATCCGTACTATATTGATTATCTCTTATCAAAGTATTATTATGATAGAAATATCTCTTACCGTTCATGTTAAGAGTCGTAATCTTTTTTAATTCTCCTACTCTATCGAGTTGATATAAATGATGTATATTATTGTTTACATAAATACAGTAAGTTTTGTCAGGTAGATTGGCATCGAGTAATTTATGAATTTTATTGCCAAAAAGAAACTGATCTTTTATAAGACTATCGTTCAAATATACAGAAATGTTCCTATCCCTATATCCTATTATCGTCTCATCACCAATGAAGGATATTTGGCTTAAGTTTCCCTTGGTTTTTAATGTTGAAATCTGATTTGTTGAAAAATCTAACTTGTAAATTAAGCTATTCGAATAAAACAAAACATCCCCATTAGGCTTTTCTGCAATTGCGCTAAAGGAGTATAATTGCCTCAATGTATCCACAAAACTCCATGTCTGACATCCATCCAGAGATTTTACCAATCCAATGAAAGGATTAGTCCTAGCCAATACATCACCTTTTTGATTTTGATATAGAATATCTATGGTAGAAAGTTTTGGCGCTGGTATTGCTTTCCAGTCATCTGATTGAGCATTGACAAAAGATGTGATACAACATGTTACTAGAAAAACGATTATCCTTTTCATTCGGAAGTATTTAATATTAGTGAAACTTAAATAATTTTATTTACAACAAAAATACAATTAAATTCCTATCATTCCATATCCCACACCATAATACTGCAAAGATGTCGCATTGGATACAAGAAGTGAAAAACAAACAAATCATAAATATTTTAATCCAACTGAGAAAGTATCTTGATTCGATAAATACCAAAAACAATGGTTAAAAGATTGATTTTGACTTGCTCAACATGAATACATACAATATCAATATCAGTAAATACTATTTCGATATTGATCTATTAAAAATCCATATTAATGGTGAATAAATCAACATCAATGTGGACTAAATCCATGTTGATATTTTCTATATCGATATTGATGTAGAAAATATCGATATCGATGTAGACTCTTTTAATATTGATGTGTACTCTTTTAATATCGATATTCAATATATCAATATTAATGCTTACTAAATCAACATCGATGTTTACTATAAGGATATTAATTAAGGGTTTTATATGCCTTCAGAAGCTTATTGACTACTAAATGAAGCTTTTGATGTTCATAAAAAGCTTACAAAGTACTTCATTAAAGAGATCCTAGTATTTGATGAACGATAAAGAGTACATAAAAAGATAAGAGTAGCTATCATAAAGATTAACTGACACTTGCAGAAGCTTATAGGTTGACACTCGAAGCCTATCAACTACATCAAAAAGCTTAACGAAGACTCGAAGAAGCTTATCTGCTATGCCATAAAGCTTCACGACTATATCATAAAGCATTAAGGCACCGTTGTAAAGCTTATAAGCTAACTAATAAAGCATTTTAATGATCTCCATAAGGATAAAGCATATAACAAAAAGCTTAACGAGCGATTAAATAATGCTTCATGACAAGTAATAAATGATTAAGTACTTTCGATGAAGAGCTAACGAGACTTGCTGAAGGGTTTTAGACAAGCATGTAAGGATTAAGGACCATCAATTAAAGATCATTGGGATTTCACAAAGAACTAATGGTGAGTTCAAGTAATCTTGTGAAAGTTTAGGTATAAGGAGTTTAGACACATGTAAGACTTACCCATTAACCAATTGGTCAGCTAACCGATCGATGACCATCTTGCTGATGCGCCTTCTGTATTCTGTCTCGTATTGGTAATATTGGCCTATTTCTTCTACCGTCATTAAACCCAAAACCATACCTATGAGCACATTGCGTAAGCCAAGATCTTTCTGGATGACATTGGTGACATATGCTATCCTACCGTTGAGATTCATTTTGGAAAAGTCTACGTCTCGTTTCTTCAAGTTGGAGATAAAAAAGGTAGTTAAGACCTCGTTCTGAAACTTCATAATCGGTCTTAATACTTCATTTTGAAATAACTCTATCTCTGATATTTCAGCACCATTGACGACATTTGGCAACTCGGGCCGAAGGGATTTTATAACAATCGATCTATTCATGACGACTCGAACAATGAATGTTTGATTTCGTTCACAGAGACAGTTAAATTATGATTTAAAATTCTGAGACCTTTCCACACAACTAAGCTTACTATAGAAGTTACATTTTAACTTAAAAGAAAGTTTCTATTGCCTTTTCATCCAATCCACCATCGCCACATAAACACCATTTGTCCAACCGAATCCATCCTGGACGGGATACTCACCACCACCACTTTCTAGATTTGTATTTACGACATTATACTTCTCCATGAGTTTGCCTGTATTTTGAAAGGTTGACTCGATAAGTTTTGTCCATCTGTTTGATATCTCTGAAGCAAGGAAATCACCCCCATAATTTAAGGCAGCTCTAAAAGCCATCCACTGCAATGGTGCCCAACCATTTGGCGCATCCCATTGTTGACCGCTTTCTATAGTTGTTGTGAGAATACCACCATCTTTAAGTAAGCGTTCCTTCAAATAACTTAGACATCGTTTGCCTTGTGCATCATCTGCTAGTCCAAAGGCTAAAGGAAATATACCCGCTGCAGTTATTGTATTTGTATTTCTTCCTTTAATAAATTGATAATCAAAATAATATCCTTCTTCTTCGTTCCAGAAATATTTTTGAATAAGTGCCTTTCTACCTTCTGCTTTCTCTTTAAAACTGAGTGACATTTTTTGCTGACCACCATTCGAATATGCCTTTGACAAAGTCAACTCCAAATTATACATCAAACAATTCAAATCTACCGGCAAAATAGTTGAAGTCTTTATCGAATCGAGTTCTAAAGGTTGCTCACACCATCTGCTACTGAAATCCCATCCTGACTCACAAGCTCCTCTTAAATCACTGTACAATGCTTCTTTTTCTCTTACACTTTGACTAGATAAATGCACATCATCTCTATACATTTCGGACCTCGGCGTTGCGAGTTGATCCCAATATCTATTTAAAAATTGATTATCTCCGACTTGCACTACATGATTTTTAGTCGTGTTGATTTCGCTTGTTTCTTCACTTCCATCCATCCAAAAATCATATTCTTTCTGGAGTACATTTAGATATTTTGCGTAGACATCATTGCCCTTTATCTCTACCAATAACGCTACCATCATTGCAAAAAAAGGTGGCTGTGACCTACTAAGAAAATATGACCTATTACCATTAGGAATAAAGCCAATCTCAGATATCAAATAGGCAAAATTATCAATCATGCTTTCTATCAAATCGTCTTTGCCTGCCACTCGCAATCCTAACATAGTAAAATAACTGTCCCAATAATAGATTTCGTTAAATCTACCACCCGGCACGACATACTTATAAGGTAATGAGATCAGAGAACTTCCTGCGATGTGGACATCAGCATCTCGAGTCAGAAAAGGCCATAACGTAGCGATATGTTCTTCTATAGCATGGGACTTATTAGTAACAAAGTCTGAAGAGTGAGCGCTTCCAAATGTGAAGTGTTCTTTTAGAAAATCCAACAAATTAAAACCAGGCGAATTCTTTATACTTTCATAGTTAAAATTAATCTCATCTGGTTCAAAAATTGGTATAGCATCAGCAAGAATTTTGCCATCAGCAAGGACGCTTGCCATTGCTGCATCCTTAAATAAACTTGGATATGTCTCTTCGGGTAATGTCAGATATATCATTATTGCAAAGTATTGTGGCTACAATGATACAAATAAGAAATCAAATTACTATGTTTGTCACACAATCAAAATTTTTATCATCATGAAGCTTGGCATTAAACTCTCGTTATACATTAACTATTTTGTGTTTGCCATACTACTAAATAGTGTGGGTATCGTCATCCTAAAATCACAAAAAGTATATGGTGTGGACGAGGTCCAAGCAAGTATTTTGGAATTATTTAAAGACATGCACATAGCGCTAGTATCCTTTTTGATTGCTTCTTTTCTACCTCGTATTGGTTATAAAAATGCGATGTTGGCTGCATTGGCCATTGTGACATTTGCTTGTTTAGGTATGTATTTAGGTAATTCTTTTTGGTCTGCCAAGATGTTATTTGCTTCTGTAGGTGTGTCATTCGCATTGATCAAAGTATCTGTGTATGCTACCATTGGCTTGGTTACGAATGGTGAGAAAGAACATAATAGCCTGATGAGTTCGATAGAAGGTGTTTTTATGTTTGGTATTGCCTTAGCTTATTTTCTTTTCCCTGCTTTTAATAACGAAAGTGATCCC
>JBGSOH010000251.1:0-6465 GCA_041739205.1 Saprospiraceae bacterium | reverse complement strand
CTTCTGCTCATCAAGGAGTTTCTCCATCTCCTTTTTGTCTTGCCAATTGAGCTGCTTTTCTTGAAGTAACTTTTCTTTAAGTTTCTTCATATTCTCTTGAAGCTTATCTATGTTTTTCAGTGCATCCTTAAGATCTTCTTTTATGGCTTCGTCATTTTGCTCTTCCATAAGTTTGACTTCTTCGAGACTAGGTTTCTCATAGGTCATTACTGATGTTTTAGCTGATTTACTGCCATTCACACCATCATTATCGAATACTTCGAAATAGAAAGACAACTTTTCGCCAGGTGCCAGATTGACTTTATTGATATCAAATACATGATCAAACTGAATCTCCCTACCCTGTTGTTTGCCCAGCTTTACAGTTTGCAAAGGTTGTTGACTTCCATTTTCTTTAGTAATTGTATAATTAAACGCCAAAGCATTCAAACCATAATCATCTGATGCATTCCCGATAAAATAAACCAATGACCTATCTAAACTATCAACGATTTTCTCAGCAGTGATAGTAGGGAACTGATCTTTCAATACACTAATACTATACACCAAACTATCTGCATCGGGTACAAGTTTATTGGTCAGAAACAACTTATACATTTCGTCATTTTTAGCATTTTTTGTATATCTGAATCTTGTTTCATCCCGTCTTTCCGCTTTGGTAGGTATACCAGATTCACCAAAATACATGGTTATATCTTCTGTCTTAAGAGCATCAAAAAGCCATGTCATCTTAGTTCCTTCGGGCACTACTATATCTCCCGTATTTTCGATAATCTCATTCTTCCTGCCAACATATGTTGGGAAAGTAAGCTCGATATTAAAATCAGCTAAATTTGGTTTTTCTAAAACTTGTAGTTTGTATGGTACAGACAGTACACTTCCTGATCTCAAACTAAAATCAACGTCTTTTTGTACATTTCGGAATGTGTAAACAAATGTAGTAGCATCTATTTTTTCCATTTTATACTCGAAATCATCGATCAAAACAGACACTTCATTTGGAATAACACTTCCCGTGACACTTACCTCGAGTTTGTAATCCTTATACTGTACAACTTTCAACTCTGACTCATCTACTTCATAAGCAAATGGTGCTGCTTTTGCATATTGTTTATCGTTATTTATAATCCTAGAAGTTCCATCCGTAATAATGCTCGGTGCTGCAAACAACAAAACAATTAGCAACAAAAATGGAGGTAAAGCGTACTTTAGATATTGTCTATTTTTATTAAGGTCTATAGCAGATTTGAAAGGTACAAGCTTGATAGCATTGGTTTTTTGCTCAATACTGGCAGAAATCAATGCGGCTTGGCTTTCGTGGGTTTCTTGTTTTTTAAGTTGTAATATGTTTAATAATTTATCTTTTACATCTCCGAAATGATCGCCAATGATAAGCGCTGCTTCTTCATGTGAAATGGTGCTACCTAGTTTAAAGTACCTGATTAATGGGTTCACAACCCAAACACCAAAACCAACTGCAGTAGCTGCTAGAAATGAATAAAAAAACAACTTCCTGACTCCTGTGCTAAAGTAAAAGTTGTATTCTAAGACATTAAATACTAAGAACAAGGCCAATACTACTGCAATGGTGTAAAGACTTCCCTTTATCAATTTATTGATGTAATATTTTCTGATAAATTGATCTAACTTTTCGATCAACTGATTATAATTGCTGCTCTGTATGCTCATACTTTTTTTTATCCCGTTGCTCAAATTTTTAAATGATCAGCTATAAATCCCCAAATCCCTTTAACTGACCAACACCACTAAACAAAAACAATTGGCTTTTCGTTCAAAACATCAGGATTATATTACATTTTAACAAATTTAGTTTATAAAATTTCAAGATTTATAAAGCCATTTCTAATTAAAAAATGCAATAAAACCTTCTAATCTATCTAATTTGCTTTCTTATTAATGTAAAATCTATATGTAACTGATGCTAAAACACGCAAATTACTCCATTTTTATGTAATTGTCAATAGGACACTGTGTTAATTGTGCTCAGAAACGTCGATTATTATGATAATTCTTTGCTTAAGCGCTGTTTTAAAGTTTTTTCAAAAAATAACTAACCAAATATATGATATATTCGATAATTGCAATCGCAGATTGCAAGACCATTAAAGTCCGTTACTTTCTGCAAAGTCTTTTTATTAAATAATATAAATCATAGTTCAGACAAATTTGTAAAGTGAGCTTCGCATTATGAAGGAGTATTAGTGATCCGTAATGTTGGTAATTTAGTAACTACTCCATCAATTCATATAAAAAAACACCCGAACCAATAAAGATTGATCCGGGCATTTTTAGGCTTAAAAATAAAAATATTCTTATCTATTTCTGAGTGCTATCAGAAAACTATTTAATTCTTCAATCGAATAAAACAAAACTTCACGTGGCTTGCTACCTTGGGCTGGACCTACGATACCTAGTTGTTCCATTTGATCCATGATACGACCTGCACGATTGTATCCAAGCTGCATTTTACGTTGGATCAATGATGTAGAGCCATGCTGTGATGATACGATCAATCTTGCTGCATCTTCAAAATTATCATCAAGATCTGATGCTTTTAGGTCTGAATTACCAGATCCACCTTCATCATCACTTTTATATTCAGGTAAGTAGAATGGTTCTGGGAATCCTTGTTGCTCTGAGATAAACTTGATAACTTCTTCTACTTCTGGCGTATCTACAAAAGCGCATTGAAGTCTCACTGCTGTACTACCGATGCTCAAAAGCATATCACCTGCACCTATCAATTGATCTGCTCCACCACCATCAAGGATTGTTCTAGAGTCGATTTTTGACGTAACTTTAAATGCTAATCTAGCAGGGAAGTTTGCTTTGATTGTACCAGTGATGATATTTACAGAAGGTCTTTGAGTTGCTATGATCAAGTGGATACCTATCGCTCTTGCCAATTGGGCTAACCTTGCTATAGGCAATTCAACTTCTTTGCCAGCTGTCATGATAAGATCTGCGAACTCGTCAATAACTAGTACGATATATGGCAAAAACTTATGACCTTCTTTCGGACTCAATTTTCTATCTGTAAACTTCTCGTTGTATTCCTTTAGATTTCTAACCCTTGCTTTTTTAAGTAAATCGTATCTATCATCCATTTCGATACAAAGAGAATTTAGTGTATTAATTACTTTGCTTGTTTCTGTGATGATTGGTTCATCTTGATCAGGAAGGAATGCTAAGAAATGTTGATCAAGACTTCCGTAAGGGAAAAGTTCCACTTTTTTAGGATCGATCAAGACCAATTTTACTTGAGATGGATGCTTCTTATATAATAGAGACATCAAAATTGTATTGATACCTACTGACTTTCCTTGTCCTGTCGCACCAGCCACTAGCAAGTGAGGCATTTTAGCAAGATCCGCTACAAATACTTCATTAGAGATGGTTTTGCCTAGTGCAATAGGAAGCGCCATTGTCGATTTTGTAAACTTCTCAGACATAAGGACCTCTTTAAGAGATACCATTTGTTTGTTTTTATTTGGCACTTCGATACCAATCGTACCTTTTCCTGGGATAGGTGCAATTATACGAATACCCAAAGCTGACAAACTCAAAGCGATGTCATCCTCTAGATTTTTGATCTTAGATATCTTGACTCCTGGCGCAGGAACAATCTCGTACAAAGTAACAGTTGGTCCGATAGTCGCTCTGATTTTGGTGATTTCTATCTTATAATTAAGAAGTGTGGCGATAATTTGATCCTTATTTGCTTCTAATTCTGCTCTATCTACTTCCGCTTTCTGATCATCATATTCTAATAGCAAGTCTGTAGTTGGCATTTTGTATCTAGACAAATCCAAAGTAGGATCATATGGCTCGACATCGTCTTCCAACTTGATGGCTTCTATCTGAGATTCAGGAGCTACAGGTACGGTTGCGAGACCGTTATTGGCTGGTGTTGCTACATCTTCTTTACTAATCAATGTAAAGTCCAACTCTTCATCATCAAAATCTAACTCCAAATCTGGCGTCTTACCGACTACTGGTTTGGGAGCAACTGATGCTGAAGGCAGGTCTAGCTCTAACTCGTGTTGTTGCGTTCCTGCCTTTGCATTAGCTGAAGTCGTTGGGATGGCTCTCTCGTGATTTTTTGAATCAGAAGGCCTTAAAGTTTTAAGAAATAACTCTTCTATATCGTCCGTGATACTCTCAGCGGTACTTTTTTCTTTTTTCGGTTTAAATTCACCATCTTCTACCCCTTTGAAAAAATCCATTGATGGCATACTGATACCTGCTAGTGGATTAGAAAAAGTAAGATTATCAAAATTTGGGTTGAATCTCCACATAATATAAGCTCCCATAGTAAATAGTAATAAGAAAAATAAGCCTATCTGCCCTATAAAGTTGGTGAGCCAAAAACAAGTGCTCTCTCCAAAAGCGCCTCCCCATGTAAAGTCTGATCTTCTAAATACAAACTCTAGCAATAATGAACTAAATGCCATAATTACAAATGAATTTCTAGCAAATATTGCGAAAGGTATCAAAGATTTTCTTCTAACTAAGTCAAGGCCTAGTCTTATCAATAATACTACAAAAATCATGGATGGTAAGCCAAATCCCCAATAAAAGAATGCATTGGATGTGATAGCCCCTAGACGACCTAACCAGTTTTGAACACTTAGGTCTGCTTGTAGAAGCATTCCCCATGAAAACTTCAGAACTTTGTCCTGATCCATCTTCCATGTGTATAGGTAAGATACGAATGAGATAGCTAGGTATATAGCTGCAAGAATGAGAATGACACCTAATATTTTAGGTAATCGCTCGTCGCGCCAGTTGAATTTTGGCGCCGATGGGGACTTCGGTTTTTGCTTTTTAATAGCCATAATACAATAATCGGTTTTTTAAAATAAATACTCCTAGTTGACATTTGTATTAAGTACGTTACCGTAGATTCATTAACCATGAGAAATATATTTATTACAGAAAACATCACCTGTGACCGAAAAAATAATGTATTACTTTCTGTAAAAATATACTTATAAATGCGTTAATTTTGTTTATTGAATAAAACGGTATCAAATTAATACGAGCACAAAGATATGTGAGAAAAACAACATATTATAACTATTTGTAATATATTTTTTACTGTATTTATGTATTATACGATTTATGAATTAATATAATATTTATAAATCATTGACAATACATAAATTACATATGGTAAGAACATTAAAAAATTCTTTAAAAATTATTAATAAAATGTGATATCCATCATCATCCTTCAGGTAGTAATTAAAAAAAATTATCTTTGCGGCGTTTTTCGATAACAGTCACATGTTTTTGGAAGATATTTTATAACCTTAACCACATTATAATGAACGCAAATATTTTTATCGCAGGAAGTGGCGGCATCGGGCAAGCAGCAGGGTTAATCCTATCTGAGTTTGGCATTATTGATGCTACTATTTATTTTGGCGACATTTCTCAACAAGCTATAGATAGTGCTTTGACCTTTGTAGAAGAAGGATGTACAAAAACCGCCAAAACACACGGTGTACTAATGCCTACAGAAGGAAGCAATCAAAACTTAGACAGCGTACTTGCAATATGCGATATCATCCTAGATTGTCTACCTGGAAGTCAAGCACCGAGAATGGCAACATTAGCAAAAACGCATGGTTGTCATTATGCTAACCTTACGGAATATGTTCAAGAAACTAAAGATGTCATAGAAATATCTGAAGGTGCTGATACTGCATTCGTTTTACAAACGGGATTGGCTCCAGGATTTATAAACGTACTTGCACACAAACTTTACGAAGAGTTTCAGGCAGATTTTGGTGTAGATGTTGTAAATAGTATGCATATGAAAGTCGGTGCTATCAGTAAAAACGCACCGTCTCCACATTACTATGCATTCACATGGAGTCCAATCGGTGTAGCAACAGAATATCTCAAAGATGCAGAGATAGTAAGGAACTTTAAAAAGATTAAAGTGCCCGCATTATCAGGATTAGAGCGAATCATCATAGATGGAGACGAATATGAAGACAACTTCACATCAGGAGGAGCGGCAGATTTACCAGATGCATTTGCTGGTAAAGTGAAAGATCTTGATTACAAAACATTGAGATATCCTGGACATTATCAATGGGTAAAAAATACCATGTCCACCATAATGAATAGCGAAAATAGAATCAAAGCGCTGGAAAATATAATGTTGGAAAACATACCTAGTGTCGAAGATGATGTCGTAGTAGTTTATGCTTCTGTAGAAGGAAAAGATAAGCATGGTAGACTGAGAAGAAAGGAAAAATCATATAAAATCTTCCCTACCCTAGTCGGCAACAAACATTTAAGAGCCATTCAAACCACCACAGCGGCTCCATTATGTGAGGTAGCCCATATGTTGTTAAAAAACAAGTGGAAAGGGACCATACTTCAAAGCCAATTATCCACATCAGAATTTTTGAATGGACCATTTGTTAC
>JBGSOH010000236.1:0-26098 GCA_041739205.1 Saprospiraceae bacterium | reverse complement strand
ATATATTTGGTCGAGCCATTGAAGGGCCAAGAGCAGGGCAAAAACTTAAACCAACTGTCTCATTTATAGGCTACTGGTTTGCTTGGGTATCTTTTTATCCAGACATTGAATTGTACCAATAAAGCGATAGAATATTAATCCAATGCATACATTCGTTTAAAAACTAATTGACTGAATTGTAAGGATATACATAATACGGCGTCTAATAGCTAACGAAAATCATTCATTTATGCTGTACCATTCAAATTAATTTTATGTCGACTTATAATATTATAAATGTCCTTTTTGCCCTATTGTTGATACAATCGTGTGCTACATATCAAAAACCTGTGGTAGCCATAAATGATGCTTCAATAAACGGAACCGATGGCACAAAAATTTTTCTCATTGGTGACGCGGGTTACCTTAAAGATAATACTGTATCTCCCGTACTTGATGCATTAGCAGAAAATTTCAAATCTGCTACAAAACAAGATGTGTTACTTTTTCTCGGTGACAATATATACCCGAAAGGGATGCCTGTAGATGATCATAGTTCGGAAGGCAAAACAGCTCTTAAAGCCATAGAAGCGCAAATAAGTCTGGCATTAAAATTTCCCGGTAAGGTAATATTTATCCAGGGAAATCATGACTGGTATAGTGGTTTGGGAGGGTTGAAGGCACAACAGAAAATAGTTGAAAAAACTTTGGGTAAAAATAGTTTTTTGCCTGGAGATGGCTGTCCTATAGCTAGCTATGACGTGAGTGATGATATAGCTATGGTTATAGTAGATTCAGAATGGTTTATTACAGATTGGGATGAACATCCTGGCATAAATGAAGACTGTGAAGTAAAGTCAGCATTAAAATTTTGGGAAGAGCTGAAAAGTGTTTTAAATAAAAACCAAAATAAACAAATTGTATTTGCCATACACCACCCCCTACAAAGTAATGGTAATCATGGTGGTTATTATGGATTTAATCAAAACGGTCCACCTGTTTTAAATATGATCGTAAGTTTGCTCAGGAAGACATCAGGTGTATCGCCTGCAGATTTGCAACATCCGTTTTATCGGACACTTTCGGAAAGAATCACCACGTTGCTCCAACCGTACAGAGATCAGGTGATAGTTGTATCAGGTCATGACCACAATTTGCAGTTTCTGATGCATCACAATATTCCACAAATCATAAGTGGCAGCGGTTCTAAAGCCAATCCAGTGAAACAATTCAAAAATGATTTCGATACTTATGGATACCCTGATTTGGGTTTTGCAGTGATTAGACTAGGTTCACAACAACAGAATGTGCAATACTACAATTCAAAAAATGAGCTGATATATGCCCGTAAAATCCGAGATTTAAACCCTGATCAAACAGTATTGTATACAGACAAAAATATATCTGGCCTGGATTCTGTATCTGCTTCTATATATGAGGGCAGTGGTAGAAAAAGTTTCATTTACAGAACCTTATTTGGAAATCATTACCGAGATGTCTATTACAAAAAGCTAAAGTTTCCTTCTGTTCGGCTAGATACCTTGTATGGTGGTCTGAGACCTTTAAAACTAGGTGGTGGACAACAATCCATGTCACTGCGTATGGTGGACACTCTTGGTAGAGAATATGTATTGCGAAGGATGAAAAAAAATGCGGCGCAATTTATTCAGGCCAATGCATTTTCGCAAAACTATATTCAACCCGATATATATGGCACAGCGACGGAGTCATTTCTCAATGACTACTACACTACATCCTACCCATTTGGCTCCCTATTGATCGATGGGCTTGCAGATATTGCAGGAGTATTCCATTCCAATACTCGGGTTATGTATATTGATCATCAAACAGCCCTTCAAGAGTATTCCCACAAATTGTCACCTGGGCTGTATCAACTGGAAGAAAGAGCAGCCAAGAGTTATAAAATGCTAGCTACCTTTGGAGTGGCTGATGACATTATTTCGTCTGACGAAATGCTTACTCTTTTAGAAAAAGATGAAAAATATAAAGTTGATATAGCCCATTTCATTAAGACAAGACTGTTTGATATGTGGATAGGAGACTGGGACAGACATGAAGATCAGGTGCGATGGGGAGTCTTCAAACAACAAGATCAAACGATTGTCTTCAGGCCCATACCAAGGGACAGAGATCAGGCGTTTTCAAAATTTGATGGATGGATTACCAGATTATTGGTAGCCACTACTCCTGCCATGCGCAAATTGCCAGTATATTCAGATGATATACCCAATCTAGCTGATTTTAATGCCAATGGGATAAAAATGGACTTAATCTTGGCTAATGACGCCACATCTGAGCTATGGAAGACTATGGCACAAGAACTGACTGACAAACTGACTGATCTGGAGATAGACAAGGTTTTTGAGAGATTTCCGACAGAAATGCAAAATGAAAATGTAAAGAAAATACGGCAGCTCTTGACATTGAGAAGACAACATCTGGTCAAATGGTCTCAGGATTATTACAAGATACTAAATAAAAAAGCAATAGTAACTGCTACCAACAAAGACGATATTTTTGAGCTGAATCAAGATGGAAATGGAAATATTCACGTTCTGGTAAAAAGAAATAAAAAGGACAGCTTAAAAACAGTGCTCTTATCCAAGATATTTTCACCTAAGGACACGGAAGAAATATGGCTGTATGGTGGTGGAGACAATGATATATTTAATATAAACATTCCAAAATACAATAAAATAAAAATAAAACTCATCGGTGGTTTGTCAAACGATACTTATGATATCAAAGGTGGTAAAAATGTAAAAGTGTATGATTACAGCACTCGGAAAAATACATTTACAGGAGATAAAGTATCTAAAAAACTAACGGATGACTATTCCATAAATAATTTGGACATTTTCAGTCTTCAGCAGGACTACAAGCTATTGCTGCCTGTATTGGGATTTAATCCGGATGCAGGCCTTATAGTAGGGATGACGGGTAGTGTCACAAAATTTGGATTAGTAAACAATCCTTTTGCTCGGCAACATAGCCTTACTGCCGCCATGCATACCGCTACAAGAGGACTTTCCTTAAAATATAGCAATGAATTTGCAAGGGTCATAGGAAGGTACAATTTATTAGTACAGGCGCATTACAAGTCTCCCATATTTGCGCAAAACTATTTCGGTTCAGGCAATGAAAGCGAAAATCTTATTGCAAACAGAGGCATAGATTATCACAGAGTACGATTGGGCAGTTATGGTGGATCACTTTCTTTGGTACAAAAGGGAAGAACAGGAAGCTATAGTAGTTTCAGTATTCCATATGAAGTTTATAATCCAGGAGATAATGAAGACAGGATCGCCGACGAATTATTCACAGATTTTTCATCTAGGTCTAAAAAATTCGTAGGTGCAGATGCTGCTTTTGGTTATCAAAATTACAATCTGGCGTCATTACCCACTTTAGGTTTTGATTTTGGAATACATCTGGGCTGGAAAATGAATGTGGATGACGCAACCCAAAACTTTATATATTTAAAGCCTTCTCTAAAACTGGTCATACCTTTGGATCGAAAGGAACACATTATTTTCTCAACCCAATGGAATGGTCAGGTTATTTTCAATAATAAATATGAATTTTATCAGGCATCCACCATAGGAGGGACTGGTGGAGTGCGTGGTTTGCGCAACGAACGATATAGCGGACAGCGGTCTTATTTTCAAAATACTGACATTCGATGGCATATAAAATCCTTCAAAACCGGTTTACTTCCAATGAAATGGGGATTAGCTACTGCTTTTGACTATGGTAAAGTTTGGATTTCAGCCTCAAGCAACAAAAAGTGGCACCAATCAGCAGGCCTTGGGTCGTATCTTAATATCGTAGGGGCATTGACTTTCTCTGGTATGTATCATATTACTGACGAAGGAGGCAGACTTGTCATAGGAAGTGGTGTCAATTTTTAAAATTTAAAAAACAAAACAGTGGGAAAATATCTCATAAATCCTGAAATATCGTGGCTCGCATTTAACAGAAATGTGCTGGAAGAAGCAGCCGATGTCAACAATCCGCTGTATGAGCGTATCAAATTTATCGCTATTTTTTCTTCTAACCTTGATGAGTTTTTTAGAGTCAAATTTCCTGCCATTTTATTAGATAACAGTGAGAAAGCTGGTGTACTTCGCAAAACGATTGTGGATGAAGTGCATAATCAGCAGGAATATCTCGGTCGAATATGGTATCAGCAAATATTGCCGGAGATGTCACAAAACAATATATATCTTTACTCAAAACACGATCAGACGCTTCATTCTGACCATCAGCAAGAAATAGAAAGATACTTTAAGACAGAAATACTTTCTTATATCCAAATCGTATATATCAAAGAAGAGATAGGGTCTCTACATTTTCTTCAAAACAGGCAATTGTACTTTTACATTACATTGCGCTCTCATGATGGAACCCTTTCCAATTGTTATATCAATATTCCTTCTGACACATTGCCCCGTTTTCGGACGCTTAGCTCCATTAAAGGTAAACAGTATATTATCTGGTTGGACGATATTATACGTCACTGTCTTCATCTGGTATTTAGAAACCATGATGTCATTTCTTGTCGTGCTATCAAACTCAATAGGGATGAAGACTTTGAAATAGAAAATGAACAAGAAGGGAATCTCACCAAAAAAATTGCAGAAAAAGTTAAAAAAAGAAAAACAGGCGTACCTACCCGTATGCTATATGATGTTGACATGGATCCCGATGAGCTTAAATCCATTAGACAAATATTTGGGCTAAAAAAGGATGAATTATTGGTGGGTGGCAGATATCACAATCTATTTGATTTGTTTGCTTTGCCTTGTCCTGATCCTCAAAAAATGAAAAATCCGGTACTATCCCCGATATCTTATCCACCATATGAAAGCAATGA
The DNA here is from genome assembly GCA_041739205.1 of Saprospiraceae bacterium. Lineage (GTDB taxonomy): Bacteria > Bacteroidota > Bacteroidia > Chitinophagales > Saprospiraceae > OLB9. The sequence continues at coordinate 21,222 of JBGSOH010000236.1, read as the reverse complement.
ATCTATATTTGATACCATAGAGAAAGAAGATCATCTACTACATTTTCCATATCACTCTTATCACTACGTGTTGCAGTTTTTTAATGAGGCAGCCATTGACGAACGTGTAAAAGAAATTAAGGTAACGCTATATCGAATATCTCAAAACTCTATTATAGCCAATGCGCTCATCAGTGCAGCAAAAAACGGTAAAAAAGTTACTGTTTTTGTAGAAATCAAAGCCAGATTTGATGAAAATAATAATCTGAATTGGGCTGAAGAAATGAAAAAAGCGGGCATCAAAATTCTGTATAGCATGCCTGACCTGAAAGTCCATGCCAAAATAGCATTGGTCACCATGCAAGCCGGCAAATCAAAAGTCAAACAGTTTGCTTATATGTCCACAGGCAATTTTAATGAAAAAACTGCTACCATTTATGCGGATCATGGTTTTTTTACGGCAGACCCAAATTATACCAATGACATCACACATGTATTCAATTTTTTTAAAAAGCCAAGTATCAAAAAAACGGTCAATCATCTATTGGTGGCAGGATTTAATATGAAGCAAAAAATTCTCTCTCTTATTGATCAGGAAATAGAAAATCACAAAAACCATCTTTCATCCGGTATAACACTTAAAGTGAATGGTTTGGATGAAAAGGATATCATCCAAAAACTTGTAGAAGCAAGTAAAGCAGGTGTCAAAATTTCCATCCTTTGCCGGGGGATTTGTACCCTAAGACCAGGAATAAAAGGTATAAGTGAAAACATCAGTATACATAGAATAGTGGATATGTTTCTGGAACATGCACGGGTCTATGCTTTTAACAATAATGGAAAGGATCTGGTCTATTTGTCTTCTGCGGATCTGATGTCTCGTAACCTAAACAGCAGAATTGAAGTTGCCTTTCCGATTTATAAAGACTATCAACGTGCAGAAATCAATCAAATATTAGATTTCCAACTGGCTGACAATACAAAAAATCGTACATTGGACAATAGTTGTAACGGAATCATCATAAAAAATCAAATAAATGGGGACAGAAGAGCGCAAACTGATATTTATCAATGGTTATCAAAGAAATATAATAAAAGTGAAGATTAGTTTGATTTGGGTAGTGTTATTGCTAATTGTAGCTTGTAAGGATCAAACAACTAAGGCATTTGATGAAACTTCATTATATGACTTTTCAAATCCAGATGTAGTCTGGGAAATGCCATCTATACTTAATGAAATTTCAGGCATCACGGCATTAAATGACAGTATAATGGCCTGTATCAATGACGAAAAAGGTCAAGTTTATTTGTATCATCTTGTACATCACAAAATGGATACCATTATATCTTTTACGGGAAAAGGAGATTTTGAAGATATGGCGATGGTCGGGTCAACGGCCTATATACTCGAGTCGAAAGGTGTTATTTGGAAAGTTGTTCTAAATAATGAGCCCGTTGAAATCACTAAATACGAAACAGCTCTACCTAATTCGCTCGATATGGAAGGTCTCACTCATGACGCTCAGGGCAATAGACTACTTATAGCTGCAAAAAACAAGTTAAAAAATAGCGATGGGCAAAAAGTGAATGTAATATATCAGTTTGATTTGACCACTCATATATCCACAGATATTCCTTTGATTTCGTGGAATACTGATGTCACGTTGGCCAAAGATGACTTTGCGCCTAGTGCACTAGCGATTCATCCTATGACAAAGGACATTTATATAATATCTTCTGTGGGTAAAAGATTGGTGGTCATAGATTGGAATGGTCAAATATTGCAAAATTTTTCATTGGACTATAAGCACTTTGCTCAGCCAGAAGGGATATATTTTGATAAAAACGGTGATCTATTTTTGTCAAATGAAAAGAAAAAGTCTAAAGCGAATATTTTGAAATTTAAAATAAACCAATCAAAACAAAAATGAAAAAGGCACTTTATTTTATGCCCGATATCAGCGGTTTCACGGGATTTGTCAATGCCACAGAAATCGAACACAGTGTCCATATAATTGCCGAGCTGCTGGAGTTATTGATAGATGCTGCGGATAATGATATGAAACTGGTCGAAATAGAAGGTGATGCCTTGTTTTTTTATAGCGATGACATTCCTAGCTATGAAGGTCTCATGGAGAAGGTCAATAAAATGATGGTAGCTTTTCATACGCATACTAAGACCTATGAAAATATGCGGATATGTGATTGTGGCTCTTGTCGCACTACTACCCATTTACAACTCAAATTTATAGTGCATTATGGTGAACTGGTATTCATCAAGGTCAAAAACTTTATTAAACCGTATGGAAAAGAAGTCATCAAAACACACCGGCTACTTAAAAACACCATCCCACTGAAAGAATATATATTGATCACTGAAGATGTAAAACAACTTTATGAAGGCAAAACAGAATCAGACTGGGATGTAAACACAGAGCAATATGATTTTGGCGGTATACGATATTTATATCAAAGTCTGGAACATATAGCACCGACAATTAGTGTAAATCCAAAAAAAGAGCTGACAGTAGACAAATTACCTGATGCCGTCATTCATAGGGAGATACGGGCAGAAGCCAATCGTATTTATACTATACTTTCAGATCTTAGTTTCCGCCATTTGTGGGATAAAGATGCTAAAAGAATTGAATACGATGAATATAAAATAAACCGTACGGGTTTTGAGCACAATTGTGTACTTGATACCGGAACACTGAAGTTGCAGACCTTGGGTGAAAGAAAGGCTGATACCTATATTTTTGGAGAGAAGACAACAGATATGATATTTACTAAAGAATTTATGTACCTTATAAATTTAAATAAACTGGATGACAATACCACATCACTCACATTGAGCTTTTATATCACATGGACTAAAGTAGGTGGTTTGATGAAAAACAAGATGTTATCCAAGGTAAAAAGCAGCTGGAGTAAGAAACTGGAAGCGATTGAAGAATTACTGGCAAATAATGCCATAACATTTCAAAATTAAGTCTAAAGTACTTTTAAATAAAAACAAAATAATAAAACATGAACGATATCATCAAAAAGGCAGAATTATTTGTCATAGATATATTTAATTCATCCCTTCCGGAGACGTATGTATATCACAATTATGCCCATACAAGGTATGTAGTAAAGAAAGTAAAGGAGATTGCCAAAGCAGAAAAAATAGGTGATGATGAAAAAGAAGCAGTTGTTCTGGCTGCCTGGTTTCACGATCTGGGATATATCGATGGCAAAAAAGGGCATGAGCAACGAAGTGCAGAAATGGCAACACAATTTCTGAAAGGTCATGACTATCCGAGTGAAAAAACAGCGGTGGTACTTTCTTGTATAAAAGCAACAGACTTCAATACGACACCAGAAACATTGCTGCATCAAATAATCAGAGATGCAGACACAGCTCATTTTGCGGAAGAAGACTATCCCAATTACTCCAAAATGCTCAAAACAGAATGTGAGATAATAGATAAGTGCAACCTAAGTAAATCAGAATGGAATGCAGGAAATATAAAAGTATTCAATAACCACAAATACTTTACACCTTATGCCAATGCGACGTGGCTTGCTCCCAAAATAAAAAATCTGCATGCACTTAATAAGGCAGCAGATAAAAAATCAAAACCTGAAGCCGTAGAGAGCAACAGGTCGGAAAGAAGCGTAGATACATTGTTCAGGGTGACTATAAAAAATCATATCACACTTAGTGATATAGCTGATACCAAAGCCAATATTTTACTATCTGTCAATGCCATTATTATATCAGTACTTATCTCTAACCTCTTACCAAAACTCTCAGAAAGTGGGCATCAGTATCTGGTAGTACCTACCATTACTTTTGTGATATTTAGTGCCATTTCCATCATACTATCAGTCATGGCTACCCGTCCGAATGTGACAGCAGGTACTTTCACAAAAGAAGATGTTGCTGATAAAAAAGTAAATCTATTGTTTTTTGGTAATTTTTATAAAATGAAATTGTCTGACTATGAAGAAGCGCTTAAAGTAGTTATGGACGATAAAGACTATTTGTACTCATCGATGACCAAAGATTTATATTTTTTAGGTCAGGTTTTATCCAGAAAATATACACTGCTCAGATGGACATATACTATTTTTATAATAGGCATCATTGTATCGGTAGTAAGCTTTGGTCTTTCTTATTACTTTCAATAGAAATAATGGTAGGTCAGTTACAATATTTTGGAATCTCATTTTTAGTAATTTTGTAAATTCATCAGTTCAAACTTTTAAAATCAAAGCACGAATGCTAAAATATTTGACAACAACCATGCTGATTTTTATTTTATTACAAGGCAATGCACAAAGCGAATCAAAACATGATTCATTACCTTTTCAGAATATCACAGAATACCCTACTTCCTTTTCCAGTGAAAACATGATAGTCAGAATGATAGATGGTGTAGGATTCAGGTTTTATTGGGCTTCTGACGGGCTTAGAGAAGAAGATCTAGCATATCGTCCAAATCCTGAAGCAAGATCATGTGAAGAGACCATTGATCACATCATGGGTCTTTCTGTCATGATACTTAATGCTGTAAAAAACCTTCCCAATACTTCATCTGGAGAAGAAACATCATCCAAATCTTTTGGAGAAAAAAGAAAAATCACACTTGAAAATTTATTTGAATCAAGACAAATTCTTGCTGCAGGTGCCGTCAAGGTAGAAGACATAAAAATAATTTTTGAAAGAAACAATGGACGTACTGAACTGCCTGTTTGGAACTTGATAAATGGACCAATATCTGACACTATCTGGCATGTAGGGCAGATGGTATCCTTCCGCAGATCGTCAGGCAATCCATTTAATAGTAAAGTCAATGTGATTATGGGAAAACTTAGGTGAGTTTTTAAGCTTTTTTTGGTTTTTTATTGTCAGGATTACTTGGGAATAACGTCCAATGGACAACAAATTTATTTCCAAACAAATGAAAGCATTGGTTATTTCGGGTGGCGGTTGTAAAGGATCTTTTGCTGGTGGAATAGTGGAATATCTAATAGTGGATTGCTGTCATCAGTATGACATTTTTGTAGGTTGTTCTACAGGAAGTTTGCTTTTGCCCCACCTTGCATTAAAGAATATTGATAAAATTAAAAATATTTTCACCAATGTTCGCCAGGAAGATATTTTCAATATCTGCCCATTCAAAATTAAGAAAACACCAACTGGAATTACAACAAAAATAAATCACATAAATACTGTTCGTTCATTTATAAAAGGTTGCGCTACTTTTGGCGAAAGCCAAAATCTGCTTGCCCTTATCAATAAAAGCATCCTTCAGGAAGAATTGGATGAGATAAAAACCAATAAAATAAAGATCATTCTTGCGGTGTCCAATCTGAGCAAAGATGTGGTAGAGTATATTCATGCGGATCAATGTTCACATCAGGATTTTTGCGATTGGGCTTGGGCATCGTGTAATTACATTCCATTTATGAGTGTATGTGAGAAAAATGGCTTTCAATACGCTGATGGAGGCTTTGGTGGCTTTATTCCCATTATGCAGGCCATAGAACAAGGTGCCACAGATATTGATGTTATCGTATTGGAACCAGCTCAACATACAATTAGTCACAATAAGCTAAAAAATCCATTTGAATTACTACTCAGAACTTTTCATTTTATGAATCATCAGAATAGTATCAAAGATCTCTTGATAGGCCAGCTGATGGGTTTAAACCGAAAAGTAAATATACATTTATATCATACGCCAGAAATATTAACAAACAATCCATTGATTTTCAGCCCAAAAAAAATGACTCAATGGTGGAAAGATGGTTATGATTATGCTAAAGCTTCACAGCCAATAAAGTTTTGTTATGAATAATTCAAAAATTTCAATAGCAACAAAATAAAAATGAATCATGCCCATAAATGATATATCAACCAAAGAATACCATCCGATCTTAGATGTTTCCGGCAGGCTTTTATTGAATGTAAAAATAAATCTTTCTACAGATAAAGAAATATCCTTCCTGCAAAATCTTACTTTTAAGGATATTGGACAAGAGCTAAGCAATGATGCAGCTAAAAAATGTTTTTGGATAAATATTTATAATAGTCATTTTCAAATGATGGCAATAGATGCCACAATAAGTAGGAACAAAATTTATAAAACAAAAAAAGTAAACATTGGAGGGCATCCCTTTAGTCTGGATGATATTGAACATGGGATTTTAAGGCGATACCGGTGGAAATGGAGTCTGGGTTATTTGCCTGATCTATTTACTTCGCGATTAATAAAAGACCTTGCTGTCGATCTTGTTGATAGCCGTATTCACTTTGCGCTCAATTGTGGCGCTGCAAGTTGCCCACCCATTGCCTTTTATTCATTTCTAACTTTGGAACAACAATTAGAAACAGCAATGACATCTTTTGTAGAAAGTGAAACTTCTATCGACCATGACAAAAAGATAATCAGGACTAATCGTATATTTCAATGGTATGTAGGAGATTTCGGAGGTAAAAAAGGAATTTTAAAGTTGCTAAGCGATGTCTTTCAAAAAGACCTAAGCAATTATAACATTATATATAATCCTTATAACTGGAATGCAAAGCTTGGTAATTATTCATAATTCTATCAATATAAAAAGAGTCTTGTACTAGACTGCTAATTAATCAAATTTTATTTATCTTAATTATATTATCAAATCAATAAATCAAATAATGATGTCGAATCAAAAACATGCTTCAATGGATATTAAGCAACAGCTTGTTGATGTCCATTCAAAATCACAGACTATCCTGGATGCTACTCAAAAATCACTTGGGTTTGTTCCAAATATGTACAAAAACATGGCTATAAATCCAGCTCTATTGGATGCGTATGCTTATGCTTACCAAAGTTTCAGACAAAATGCTGGCTTTACCCCGGTAGAACAAGAAGTGGTTTTTCTTTCTGCTGCTTACGCCAATAATTGTGAATATTGTATGGCTGCACACAGTTTTGTAGGTGACAACATGACAAAGGTACCGGCTGAAGTTACTGATGCAATAAGGGCTGGAAATGAAGTTCCTGATACAAAACTAAACGCTCTGTCTGTTTTTACAAAAAAAATGACTAAAAATAGGGGCTTGGTAAAGCCAAAGACTTTGGATCTATTTATAAATGCAGGATTTACACCTGCACATGTACAGGGAGTAATAGTGGGAATTGCTGTAAAAACAATGAGTAATTATTCTAATCACCTTACTACGCCCGTTTTGGACGACGTTTTTGCAGGCAGAGCTTGGTCAAAACCAACAAAAGCCAAATCGGAGTAAAATGGACCATTAAATATCCATCCTTTTTGTTAGGGATAAATTATATATTTCCTTTGAAAATGGATGGATTTAATTTTATGAAGTAAATAGTTGTAAAATTTTAAAGTAAAAAAATAATGAAAATTTTAATCATACTGGCTGTATTGGCCGGCTGCATCTTTTTAATATCCTGTTTTAGCCCAAAAGTAAACTTTGCCGAAGATCCTATTGATGGTATTAAATTTACCAGGGTAAGTTGGAGAGAAGCGGTAGCACAAGCAAAAAAAGAAAATAAACCAATATTCCTCGACATATATGCATCGTGGTGTGGGCCGTGTAAAAGATTAAAGGCTAGCACCTTTGCATCAAAAAAAGTAGGTGATTTTTATAATGAGAATTTCATAAACATTGCCATTGATGGTGAAAAAGGAGAAGGGCCAATGATTGCTTCAGAGTTTAATATTAAAAGTTATCCAACACTGATTTTTTTAAATAATGATGGAAAAATTATTTATAAGACAGCAGGTTTTCAAGATGAAAATGATTTTCTGCTACTTGGGCAGAATGTTTTTGCAGAAACTTTAAATAGAAATTAACTTACGAGGTTATAAAAAATGATAAAGCATTGGAGATGGAAAATTGGCATTTTAATTTAACTTTAATACCAAGTATTGCATTTGTTCTGACAAGTGCAAATAGAATGGCATTAGGTTTGACAGATGAGATAAATGTAAGATTATCAGTAAATTTGGAAGCATATAGGGACATTCTTCCATTAAAAATAAAACAGCTCAGAAGATTAAGTATATCGATAATTCTAATGTACATTTCCTTAGCATTACTTGTGATTAATGCATTGATAGGTGCGATATATTTTATAAGTGCCCCATATGATAGAATATTGATGGTCGTTGCGATAACTGTATTTTTGATAGCAATCATATATAAAATTCAATTTTCTTACCATGCATTTACCATTAGACAAAAACAATTCAATTTTTTCAAAAACCAATAATAATGATCACAACTATTCTCAGGAAAGCAGATTTTTTTATAGATTTCAATAAAGATGAACTAGAAAACCTAAGCAGCATTGCACAAATAAAAAATTTCACTTCAGGCCAAATTATTTTTTCAGAAAATCAGAAGGCAGATGAGTTTTATGTTCTAAATAAAGGAAGTGTCAATTTGGCATTTAGTAGTAAAAAGATAATTAAAGTAGGCCCATTACAGATTTTTGGAGATTGGGCCATTGTGAATAATACAGTTAGATTAGCTACTGCCACTGCAAAGGAAAATACAGAAGTAGTAGCTATCGATGGATTGAAATTAAAAAATAGTGAATTTTTGTCGTCAGGAATAGCATTAAAAATAGCTTTACAAATTGCTGGTGGCTTAGTAGAACGATTATTGTCTCAATCTCAAATTTCATCACAAATACTGATTGAACAAGGAGAAAGCGAAAAGACAGAATTTAAATCTACTTTGAGAATGAATTTATTTACAAATAAAAAAGATGTAGCTATTGAAACATCCGTACTAAAAACAATAGCGGCATATCTAAATACAAAAGGTGGAGTACTTTTTATTGGGGTAAAAGATGATGGCCAATTAATAGGGCTTAATGACGATCTATTTGAAAATGAAGATAAGTTATTACAGCACTTATTCCACATTATTGCTGAACGAATGGGAAAATCTGTGATAGATGACATCCACCCAGTCATTGTGAAAGTAAATGATGTATCTATATTAAGGATAGATGTAGAGCCATCTTTTGAACCTGTTTTTGTAAAGGAACAAAATAACACTGAAAGCTTTTATGTCAGAAATGGAGTTACTACAGTTGGATACAATCTTAGAGATGCCATTTCTTATATTAAATTGAGATTCTGAATTAATATATTTAAAAATTATTGTTAAGTCTTATACACGTAATAGTTATATCCAACCATTATAATTTGAATAAAAATATTAGCATTATGCTAATGATAAATTTAAAAGGTAATTGTTGATATTACATGAAAATTTAAAATGACCTTCCTATTACAGTCCAAAATTACTAAATTAATTTTGAATCAGTTGATGACGTCAGATAAGGTGACGGTTCCTTCACTAAAGAGAACTTCTGCTCAATTTTTCTAAAGCACTGTTCAGTCGTGCACTATAGCTTCTCTAAGATTTGTCGTCAAAAGTCCTGATTTTATAATAGTTTTGGCCTTCACTATGAAACTCATTATGGATATACTATTAAAAACTTACCTTTTGTTTTCACATTTCCAAAGGCATCTTCAATTCTAAAAAAGTAAATATTGTTAGAAATCGTCACAGGTTTTAGTTTCGACGAGGTTGTTTCTGTTATGTTTATTTCAAAAAAATCATCTGTGGATACATTTGTTGATAATAACTGTCCAATGGATGAATAGATTTTTAAGGTATAAAGGTCATTATGTTTATTGTCAAAAAGTAATTTTGATGCATTCGTTACAGGATTAGGTATAATTTTATACCCATTGTCTTCCAACTTTATAAAATCGATTATCAAAGGAGATTCAGTACGTCCCGAAAAACCGAGCTCAAGAACGTAATAGTTTTTGCTATTATGAACAGGATTTTCATCAATAAACGTATATGACTGTGGAAAATCATGGCTTCCACATACCCCGCTTATTTCACCAATCACTTCATAATTTATATTGTCCGTTGAACGTAAGATACCTATACCAAAACAAGATGACCCTTGTTTAATTGTCCAATTCAATACAATTCTATCATCATCTTTAAAACCACTAAATTTACTAAGGAGAAAATGTTGTTGAGCTGAAATGAATGAAATTGAAAACATCAAACATGGTAACAATATTGATTTATACATATCTACGGTATTTTATAATATAACCCAAATTTAAAGATTAAATTGCAAATAATTAAAATAAAATTAAACATAATCGCTTATATGTCAACAAGATAACAAAACAAGAAAATTATTTTATAAATAATGTCAGGATGATAAATAGTTTACGTCTTATAGCCACTGTAATTATTTCATTCAATCTTTTACAATGAAAATCATATTTTTAAACATCTTTTTTTCTTTTTTAATCTTTCTTAATTCTTCGAATGAACTGTTTAGCAATAAAACCCTAAATATATCGAAAGAGTCAATCTTTCAATATTCAAAAAAAACTCCCAAATCGAAATTTCTTGATTCTGATCATTCACTATTTAACAAAATACTGAACAAATATGTGTCCATTACAGGGAAAGTAAATTATAAAGGACTCAAGTCAGATAAAAAATTACTTGACCAATATTTATTAGAACTGAAAAAATCACCTTCTGCAAAAGCTTCAAAAAGTGAAAAGCTCGCATTTTGGATTAATGCCTACAATGCATATACACTAAAAATGATCGTCGATCATTATCCAGTAAAAAGTATTACATCATTGTATAAAGGTAAACCATGGGGTCATGTTTGGATTGTCATAGATAATAAGACTTACTCTCTAAATGATATTGAACATAAAATAATTCGTCCCCAATTTAAAGAACCTAGAATACATTTTGCTGTCAACTGTGCATCGATTTCTTGTCCTGCACTATCAAACAATGCTTATACATCAGAAAATTTAGAATCCATGCTTGAAAATGCTTCCAAAGCATTTATTAACAGTAAAGCAAACAATATATCTTCATCAAGCATAAAGCTATCACCATTGTTTGATTGGTATAAAGAAGATTTTGGAGATGTAAGGAGTTTTATTTCGAAATATAGTAAGGTTAAGCCTGGTTCAAATGTTCCAATTACCTACATGGATTACAACTGGAATCTCAATGAGTAATATAATTTTAAAAGTCAAATACCAAAGAAAAAATTTCATATGGAACATATCGTTATAATAGGAAACGGCATAGCAGGATCGACAGCTGCGCGTTATTTAAGAAAACTCAGTAATAATATAATCACTATGATCTCAGGTGAGACAGAGTATCCGTTTTCACGGACGGCTTTGATGTATGTTTACATGGGGCATATGGAATTTGAACACACTAAGTTGTATGAAGATTGGTTCTGGGTAAAAAATAGAATAGACACAATAAAAGCGTGGGTTAAAGAAATTGACACAACATCCAAAATCATTTTGCTTGAAGACGGTCGCAAAATTAATTTTGATAAACTCATACTAGCAACTGGATCTAAACCCAATAAATTTGGCTGGCCTGGTCAAGACCTTACAGGAGTACAAGGATTATATCATTATCAGGACATCAAAAACATGGAAGCCGCTACACAAAATGGTATTAATAAGGCAGTAATAGTAGGCGGGGGATTGATAGGAATAGAAATGGCTGAAATGTTTCATAGTCGTCATATTCCTGTGACCATGCTAGTACGTGAAGATAGCTTTTGGAATATCGTACTGCCGGATGAAGAGTCTCAAATGATTAACCGACATATAATAGCTAATGGTATCGACCTTAGACTCCGCGAAGAATTGCAAGAGATAAAAGGAAAAGATGGAAAAGTGTCATCCATGATCTGTAAAAATTCTGGGGAAGAGATTGAATGTGAATTCGTAGGACTTACCGTAGGAGTCAGCCCAAATTTTGAATTTATTAATTCTTCAGGAATATCCACCAACAGGGGTATAATAGTTAACGAATACCTTCAAACCTCCGCTGATAGCATATATGCAATAGGCGATTGCGCAGAACTTTCTCAACCCGTATCTGGCAGGAGACCTATAGAAGCCGTATGGTACACAGGCAGAATGATGGGTAAAACGGTGGCACAAACTATTTGCAATGAAGCCACAAAATATAATCCTGGAATCTGGTTTAATTCGGCTAAGTTTTTTGATATCGAATATCAGGTATATGGTGACATTCCGGCAAAAACACCAGAACATATTACCTCCCTATATTGGCAACATCCGACTGAGAACAAGGCAATAAGAATCAACTACGAAACACTGACCGGAATAGTGACAGGATTTAATCTTATGGGAATCAGGTACCGGCACTTGGTTTGTGAAAAGTGGATTGCTGAAAGAACCAATATAGAAACTGTCATAGAACACCTTTCTCTTGCTAACTTTGATCCTGAGTTTTTTGACGAATACGAGCGTGCTTTTGTCGATTTATACAACCAAAAAAATAACAAATCGATTCATCTTAAGACTAAAAGAGATTTGGGTATGGTGAAAAAATTTCTGTATAATTAAAGTTTGATGTAAAGCAAATTTCATAAAAAAGACAAAACATGCAACCATATAAATCGATATCCATAACAGCACATCATCAGACCGATGGTATTAATCTTAATCAAAAATTAGCTTTATCTCTTGTGGGTATTGGCTTACTTCTTCAAATGGTCTTTTGGTTAAGTTTTCAATCAGAAGGAGCTGGAGTCTGGCTTTGGTCATCTATAGGCTTAGTTTCCGTCGGGTCAATATGGTACACAGCAGGGCAATACAAAAACACATTGCCAGGTATAAAAAACAATAACAACTGGTTTGGGTCACTGACTTCGAGAGGTTCATTTGCCTGGGTATTGGCCATTTTGTTAACCGGATTTTATGTGTTGCTGTATTGGTATCCACACTTATTAGGACAAGGAAGCGGTGGTGGTGTCAATACTGGATTGGTTGGGCTGTTTGATCCCCTTAGTATATTTCTTAAAGGAAAGCCTGCCAGTCAATGGTTTGTATATGGAGCAATATATACCCTTACCATTTTGCTGATGGGTGTAAAATTTATTTATAAATATCGACACAACAAATACCAGGTATATCGTACATTTTCAATTATGTTTTTCCAAACAGCAATTGCCTTTATACTTCCAGAGATTATGCAAAGTCTAAATAAACCATATTATGACTTTAAAAATATCTGGCCACTTAATTATTATTTCTTCTTTGATTGGAATATCGATGCAATGTTGGCAGCTGGCACATTTGGTTATTTTATGTTGTTCTGGGGTATCATTTCATTTTTAGTAATAACTCCAATATTGACCTATTTTTTTGGTAAAAGATGGTATTGCTCTTGGGTTTGTGGTTGTGGAGGATTAGCAGAAACTGCTGGTGACCCATTCAGACATTTATCAGATAAATCTCTTAAGGCCTGGAAATTAGAAAGATGGATGATCCATAGTGTGTTGGTTTTTGTAACTTTAATGACTATATCTGTTTTGGTAGCCAGATTCACAGGAATCAGAAATATACTTTTTATCGATAGCGGTAGTTTGAGTAGTTGGTATGGATTTTTTATTGGAGCTGCATTTTCAGGAGTAGTGGGCGTAGGCTTTTATCCATTGTTGGGAAATAGAGTATGGTGCAGGTTCGGTTGCCCGATGGCAGCATATTTAGGTATCTTACAACGATTCACCATTAAACTGCCATGGAATAAAGAATCAAGACGTATGTCAAAGTTCCGAATTACAACTAATGGGAGTCAATGTATTTCATGTGGAAATTGTTCAACCTATTGCGAAATGGGGATTGATGTGAAATCTTATGCACAACGGCAGGAAGATATTGTACGCGCATCTTGTGTAGGTTGTGGAATTTGTAGTGCTGTATGTCCGAGAGGCGTTTTAAGATTGGAGAATGTTTAAAAATAAATCCTATAAAGGAAAACCAATAGTTGATGTAATCATTCCTGTACTAAATGAGCAAGATTCTATTGGACATGTAATATCTGATATACCAAAAGATGTTGTTCGTAATATAATAGTTTGCGATAATGGAAGTAAAGACAAGACGGCTGACGTAGCTTCTAAAAATGGTTCAATAGTTGTTTCCCAGCCATTGCGAGGTTACGGAAATGCATGTCTTGCAGGTTTAGCTTACATACAGTCCTTAGATATTAAACCAGATATTGTAGTATTCCTAGACGGAGATTATTCAGATTATCCTGAAGAATTGTCTTTACTTATCTCTCCAATTGTAGAAAATCAAGTTGATTTGGTCATCGGGTCAAGAGCAAATCCAAATGTAGCAAAGGGATCAATGACCATACAGCAAAGGTTTGGAAATTGGCTAGCTACCATATTGATTAAGTTTATTTATGGGTACCATTTCACTGATTTAGGACCATTTAGGGCTATAGCTTACCACCAATTACAGAAAATTGACATGCAAGATAAAACATATGGATGGACAGTAGAGATGCAAATTAAAGCTGCAAAACTAAAACTTAAAACCTATGAAATTCCTGTTAAATACAGAAAACGAATTGGTGTTTCAAAAGTTTCTGGTACTTTGAAAGGAACTGTGCTTGCAGGGTATAAAATTCTTCACACTATTTTTAGATATATCTAAGAAAGTAACATCATGATCATTTTGACAAACATTTTCTTTTATACTTATATAGCTTCTATTTTTATAATATCTTTATATTGTTCTACCCAATTAGTGCATTTATTTTATTATTTGAAAAATAAAAGTAAAAGTTTTGAAAATGACTTAAACAATGATGAAAAACACCTGCCTTTTATTACTATCCAACTCCCAATATTCAATGAAAAATATGTAATAGAGACATTGGTAGAAAGTATTACCATATTAGATTATCCTAAAGATAAATTTGAAATTCATATTTTAGATGACTCAACCGATGAAACCACTACAATAGCTCAAAGAGCTGTTCAGTTCTATTCTCAACGTGGATATAACATAAAACTTTTTCACAGAAATGACAGAGATGGATTTAAAGCTGGTGCACTCAGAGATGCTACACCTTTTTCAAATGGTGAATTTTTAGTTATATTTGATGCTGATTTTATACCTTATCCAGATTTTCTAAAAAAAACCCTACCTTCGTTTAACCAAGAAAACATAGGAGTAGTACAAACCAGATGGGAACATTTGAATCAAAATGTGTCACTCTTAACGGAACTTCAAGCATTTCAGTTGAATGTTCATTTTACAGTTGAGCAAAGTGGAAGATATAAAGCTGGACATTTTTTACAATTTAATGGCACAGCAGGAATTTGGAGAAAATCATGCGTTATTGACTCAGGGGGCTGGCAAGCAGATACTCTGACAGAAGACTTAGATCTTAGTTATAGAGCTCAGCTTAATGGATGGAAAATAGTTTATTTGGAAAGTGTTACCGTTCCCGCAGAGTTGCCATCAGGCATATATGGTCTAAAATCACAGCAATTCCGATGGATGAAAGGAGGAGCTGAGAATGCGAGAAAACTACTTCAGCTTATCTGGTCTTCTCATCTCAACTTTATCATCAAAGTTACTGCATCTTTACACTTGTTGTCAAGTTCGGTGTTTCTCTTTGTCTTTTTATTAAGCATTTCAAGTGTATGTTTGGTTTTTTCTAATAATTTCCTAGTAGATAGTACTATATATTTAGAGTTCTTTTTCTTTCCAACATTAATTCTATTGTTAACATATTTTATTGCTAATGTATTATCAACCCGGACCAACGAAGGCATTATATCAAAAGTTTTAAAGTTCGTCATTTTATTTCCTGCTTATATGTCTGTATCTATGGCAATGGGTCTTCATAATTCTGTTGCTGTAATACAAGGTTTATTGGGAAAAAAATCATCATTTGTTAGAACGCCAAAAACAGGTTTTGACCTAAAGAAAGATAAACAGATAAATTTTGACTATAATACGTCTAAAATAGGTGTACTTACTATAATAGAAGGGATATTGAGTCTCATTTTTTTAGCTGCGGTAATTAAAGCATTTTTTAATGGTCATTTTGATTTTTTATTAATACATCTGATGCTAACCTTTGGATATTCCTATTTGTTTATTTTGTCATTAAGATCAGATTCTAAATGAATTATAAAAGACCGTTTTATATGACCGCTTGAAAATGTCGAGTCTTATATATAGAGAAATTCAAATTGAATATAAAACCCTAAAGCTTATTGAATTAATAAAATCTTTTCAATGCTTATAAATTCCGTTAAATGAAATGATACTTTCCAAATTCCAATTCCCAATCTCCAACTCATCAATCCAGAATACATCAAATGATGGGTCTCGATAAGCTTCCCTGACTGGTTATGTATCTTCATAATGACTGGTCCTTTGTAGTCTTCGATTTCGATGTAGAATAGCCCTTTGGAAGGATTAGGGAAAATGTTAACGATATGAATTTTGGGTGGGATGTCTGCGTGGTTTTTGCAAAAACAACGTTCAACGAGTGTCGGATCGAAGATGAAAGGATTGACATTGGACTAAATGCGGGCTATTGCCAGGGATCGAAAGATTTCTGTGGAATCCACTTTGTCTGATCGATGCCAACGGCAGATGTCTGGCAACATCGAAGTGAAAAAGGCTTTTGACTTCTTAGAGATGGTGGCTCCATAAATCGCATAAAAATAGAAAAGTGCTCTGGCGATATCACCTTTCTTGGATTCTCGTGGTTCGAATATATTTGATGTGGATTCTGAATATTGGTCGATAAGCTTCTGATCAGGGCGAGTGAATACTTTGTCGTCTAGCAACCAATACTTGGTTTTATCATCAGGAATGTCGCTGAAGGGGGCATTCTTTCTCATAGTGTTGATATTGGATTTAGAAGGCACCAGGTGATGCAGGTCACCTAGTGCCGGCATCGCAGCTGCACCAAGCGACCTTGGATATAGATGTTCTGTTTGGATGCCGTACTTGGCAGTCCAGGCTAAAATATTGGTACCTGATGGAACTGGGATTTTGTAACCTGAATAGAAGCATTCTAATGAATCGTTCTGAAGGAAGATATCATTGTACAGTTTGGTTCGTGCCATATCGTAAGGGAGGACTGTTTTGGGTGTGTAATATTTTTTGATCTCAGTGATCAGAGAATCTCCATGGAGGCCGGGGAAGATGATTTCTTGGGAGTGTAAGTATGAGGTTAAGGTTACGATAGAGAATGAAAATAAGGATAGGATTTTGTATTTCATTTTAATATTTGAGATGATTAAATAGATTTGTATTTCAGTGGATCATTGCCCTATGCGGGCAGCAGTTACTTTTTTGCATCGCCCAAAAAAGTAACCAAAAAACGCTAGTTCAAAAAAAGGCGATTGCAAAGCATCGTTCATTCTCAAATCAAAATGCTAATTCTATCGCAGATGGTGAGGTAAGTTTGAGATTTTATCACAAATGCGATAGACGCAATTTTGATTTTTCTTTCACTATCGCTTGTTTTTTGAACAGGATGCAGTATTTAAAAAAGAGTGCTGCGAATGCTGGGCGTCAACGCAGCAACTCTTCTCAGACAGCTTTCTGCTTGATTATGGATACGAAAAACAACAAATGCCCAGAGAAATATTTTATTTAAGTTTTTAAATGCAGTCCCGGCCAGCGCCAGGACTGCGACGGACAAAACCCTCACAAAATCCGTCACTTACGCTTATCTGTTGATTCAGCGGTATATTGGATCCAGTTGCACATCTCACGGAGGCGGCTTCGGACACGCTCTCCATAATGTTGTTCGATCTGTGGAGCTGTAGGATTACTGGTGAAGTGTGTTAGTACATGGCGCTCCTGAAAGAGCTCATAGCGCATCAAGATGACCTGTCCTAACACATTGATCTGAGTACCGTAATGTTTGACTTCATCTTCTGTGCCCATGTCATCAAAACAGTAGGATTGGTTGATCGTGTTATGATCAACATGATCAACATAATTGCGCCCGTATTTAGTCAGGATATGGGAGCCTTGGTCCATATATTCTAAAGCCAATTGTGTACATGACTTCATTTTGAATCTTTCTTTGTAGCCCATAAACTGTCTAAGGATTTTCATATGAACGGTCTTACCTACACCAGTTTTGCCCGATAAAAACAAACCTTTTCTCAGGTCGATACCATAATGTTTACATAGATTTATATCTCCAGTGAAGTAAGCATATAGCTGTAATATCACATCTTTATCTTCTTTGAAAAGTTTGAAGTGTAAACCATATATGACTTGGCCATGGATTTCCATGAGTCGTGCAAAATTTTCGTAACTAAAGTCTGATTGAGTAATCAGCTTCTGGATCGATTTGTATTCCTGGAGGACGGAGATTGGAATTTCTTGATTGTGAATTCTGATGGTTTGCATAATTGCTGTTATTTGAAGGTGAAGAAATACGATTGTCAAGGTGGGATGCGTATTTGGGATCGGTGAGTGGGTCGTAGGATGTTGGTGGTTTATTGTCAGTTTCATTGCTTGGAATACCTTCCCTTAAATAAATTGTTTTCTCGAGAACTAGAGCTCCACGCCCGTTGTAAAGATCTGCCCTTGAACGAATATCTTTAGAATTATTTATACTTTGATCATTGAAAAGATACCCATTTTTCTTTTGCTCATTTGCAAAACTGATATGATTTGTTAATCCAATTACTGATATTTTGATTCTATTGTCTTCAAATTCTAAGTTAGATATACAATAGAAACTCTTTTCAAATTTAGATTTCGATGGGTAATACCTGATTAAATCAAGAGCTTCCATTTCTCTGATGACACGATAAAAACTTTCTTTAGATTTAAGTCCAGCATACTTCATTATTTCATCTCGTGTGGGTGAAATTGGATTGTTAAAAAATGAAATATTCCAAATTCTGAAAAGGGATAAGTAAACTGCAATGTGGGTAAAATTGATAGAGTCAACTGTACCTACGATTTCATGAAACACGTCTAGGTGTTTTATAAAATTGACTGGTGTATGCATAGGTGGTTTCATCTACTTTGAATATAAATCATGAAACTCTAGCCTTAATAGGCTTCTTAAATTTATTCATTAGAAGAATGACATCGTCCCAGTCGTAGTAAATGGTTCCTCCTATTTTGGTGTATGGCAATACTCTGGCATTTCTTAAATTCTGCAATGAAGCTGGAGACATATCTAAAAGCTCTTGTAACTCTAAGTTTTTTAGATATTTTTTTTCCGATGGCTTTAGAGCTGCAAGATCGCTAATAAGCTGTTTGATTTCGGTAATCATCTCCTGTTTAAATTTACGAAGATCTTCTGTTGTTAATATTTCTGCTGGCATGGTAACTGTGTGATTTTGTTGCTGCAAAGGTGGGATGTTGTGCAAAAACGATTTCACAAGGTGTTCACAAGTTGTGAAAAATAAATATTATTTTTCAATGCCTATGAGGTATCTCAATCAGCCAGAAACGTAGCAAAAAATGGGGTTTGGCAATTTTTATAGGTAGCAATATTTATTTAAAAAGCGATCAAAAGGATAGTAAACAGAATTAATCTTCACAAGGTCGATAAATTTTCAGAATAAAATTTCAGGTCAAGTTTAATAAATTATTGTTTACAATATATTATATTGAATAATTTCATAAAACAGAATGTAGGATATTTAAAGTGCAGGATATCAATTTGACAAAATAGGTTACTTTAATAAAAATGCTAATATTGTACCATCAAAAAAGCACTTAAATAAATGCATTATATTTGATTTTAAATGCCTTTTGGAACAATTCATCACCATTAGGTAGAAAAGGGCGCCACGCTCAATTTAGGCTGTTCAAAACTTACTTTTGTAAATAGATTGTAGATGTGATTACAAAACATCAATTTTTTGCGAATGCTAGAACTAGAAAAGAACTTTAAGCTTTGAAAAAAACGCACCGGCCCCTGGTGCGAGTGTCCCACTATGAGTTTTGCATTTTTTTTGATTTTTGATTTTTTTTTTTGCGTTTGAAGTTTATTAAGTTTTATAATGTTTATATATGTTTAGTTATTTATGGTACTGTCTCGAGTTCGTCACGAGTTCGTCTAACGGTACCATTACGGGTCGGTCTAACGGTACTACATCGGTCGGTCAAAGGCATTCACCGGTCGGTTAAACGAACGCACTAGTACGTTTAACGAACCTGACACCGACCGATGAAATTTGTGCTATAAATATTCTAAAATTGATGATAGAATAGTTTTCAAGATTCAAATTTTATAGAGAAATTCAGTATGAATTTCAAAGCAAAAGTAACTGCTGAAAATTCTGATTGAGATGAAAATAAGTGAGATATTTATGAATGAAAACGTAGACGAAATTATTAATTTACTTATCCTAAAAATAGTTTTCTTAATATTTTGAAGGTTCGCTAAAATGCCCTAAATTGCACTAAATTATATGCGACTGCGCAACGACAATTTTAAATATAAAGATATTTAATATATATACTTTGAACATTTTAAATAAAATACACTAAGGCGTTGGAAATATGATCTGTCCCAGCCGGATCACAAATCGTAACGCCAAATAGAAGTAAAATTCTGTTTGGCGTTTGTTTTTCAAGGAGTTATGAAAAGTTATCAGCACAAGATACATCATAATTATACGCAACCTTTAGTCACCAATGACTCAAAATACACTACTATTTGGCACCATACAGACACCAAATACAATAATTATTTCAGGGTAACAGATGTTTGATTGGTCATCAGAAGTAAAAAATCAACACTATTTTTGTGAAAATGCATTTACATCTACAAAAACAAATCACTACTGAGATATCTGTCTCCTCTATCACAACAAATAAACACAATACATCCACTCTCCAATTCTGATGCTAACTTCAGGGCAATTGTGGCAGCTCCTCCCGAACTCATTCCAGAAAATATACCCTCTCTTAAAGCAAGAGCTTTAGCCATTACTGTGGATTCTTCTTGGGAGACATCCAAAACCCTATCCACACGAGAAGGATCAAATATTTTAGGTAAATATTCCTGTGTCCATCTTCTTATGCCAGGTATTGCAGAACCTTCTGTAGGTTGGCAACCTATGATTTGGATGTTTGGATTCTTCTCCTTTAGGTACATAGATGTCCCCATGATGGTGCCAGTCGTACCCATGGAACTCACAAAATGGGTGACTTTTCCATTTGTCATTTCCCATATTTCTGGTCCAGTAGTTTTGTAGTGAGCAAGGTAATTATCTTTGTTTGCAAATTGGTCCAGCATAAAATATCCATCTTGTTTTGACTTCTCTTCGGCATAATCTCTACAATCTT
>JBGSOH010000182.1:0-6478 GCA_041739205.1 Saprospiraceae bacterium | reverse complement strand
AGTGGACCATTACCTGAACGAATTGAAGAAGTACCTCTGATTCTAATGTTTACTCCACCCCCTGGGTCACCGTTTGAGTTAACAATTTGAACACCAGCTGCCTTTCCTTGAATAAGATTCTCAGCAGAAGAAATAACACCTCCGTTAAAATCTCCTGATTTAATAGAAGTAACAGCTCCAGAAATGTCCCTTCTTGATTGAGTACCATAACCAACTACCACAACCTCATCAAGCAACTGACCAGCCGCCAATGTAACATTAATGGTAGAAGATGCACCAATAGTGATCTCTTGATCTACATAACCTGTGTAAGAAAATACTAGTACGTCTCCTTCGTTTGCTTTGAGAGCGTACGTACCATCGATATCAGTAATTGTTCCCGTTCCGGAACCCTTTACTAATACGTTTGCGCCGATTAGCGCGTCGCCGTTTGCGGCATCAGTTACAGTACCTGAGATCGTTTTTTGTGCGATCATGGAAGCTGTCATACCTACTACCAAAAACAACGAAATTGACCATTTCGTTAAAAATCTTTTCATGTGGCTTTGACGATTTTGTTAAAAATTAGTTAAAAAATTATGAACTTAGTGTAAAAAATACACTCCAAATAAAGGCCCAAACTTAGAAATAAAATCTGATATCAAGTGTTATATTCTAGAATTATTTTTTATTTATCCCTTAAATAGTCCAAATAAAAAATACAAACATCTGTCTATCAAACTTTTTCACGGCAATCTGCCTTCGAAACAATATTTAATTTGCGGGGCAAATTTATTAATATTTATTAACAATTCTATAACGTTTGTAACGAATATAACGCTGTCTCCAAAAAACTCGTGTTTTCGAATTTCTCTCATTTACATCCAATAATTCAGGTCCTTTTTACTAATATTTTTGTATTCTTTTGAATCTTAAATTTCAGAAAAATTCATAATAAAATTAGGCTAAAAATGATATCATAAAATATATGACGTCAGAAGCTTGATGTATTCAAAGTGTCAAAATAAAATTTTGAAAGCTTCAAAGCCGATAAACCATATAAAAAAGTATTACACAGTGAAATTTATGATGAAATAATCAAAATTTTGAATTTAGAAATCGTTTGCACAAACGTTTGTTGTTGAAAAATAATTTTCATAATTTTGCACTATGAATAGTATAGATATAAAACAATTAGCAAAAATTCTCTCCTTAAATCCTTCCACCATCTCCAGAGCACTTTCTGATCATCCAGATATAAGCGTAAAGACTAAAGAAAGGGTAAAACAAGCTGCTGAAGAATTTAATTACATTCCAAATCTACATGCAAAGTACTTTAGACAAAAAAATTCTGGCCTTATTGCGCTTATTTTACCTGAGTTCAATATGTTTTTTACACACAAAATGATTGATGGAATCAATTCAGTCTTAGAAAATTCAGGATATTCAATCATCATTTTTATTTCAAACAATCAACTTAACAAGGAGATTGAAATCACGAGACATTGTATCAGCTGGCACGTAGATGGCGTTTTTTTGTCTTTGTCGGAGCAAACAGAAAACTTAGATCACTTACAGCCCATAAAAAATGCAAATATTCCTGTAGTTCTATTAGATAAAGTCATATTTACAGATCAGTTTGTTACAGTCACTATAGATGATGCAAAGACCGCTCTAGAAGCAACCAAATATCTAATAAACCAAAATAGAAAAAAAATCTTTGGGGTATTCGGTAATCCTAAGCTGGAAATTTCAAAAAGTAGGATGGAAGGATTTAAAACAGCTTTGTTGGCAGCTGGTCATCATTATAGTGAGCAAAACATTGTTTGTATTGAGAATCTTCAAAACATGGAAATTGAATTGCAAAAATCATTGACACATTCTTATGATGGTATTTTTATTATGTCTGATGAACTACTGATACATGCTTACCATTTTATGATGAAAGAAAGCTTTCTACCTGACAATATTAACATGATAGCAATAAGTGATGGGGTAATTCCTCACCACTTATACCCAAGGGTGGATCACATCCTACATTCGGGCTTTGACCTGGGTAAAAAAGCAAGCGAAGTACTTCTTTCATATATTGCACATAAAGATAATGAGATATCCCATTTCAAAATAGAAACGCAAATTATAGTATTCAATACGGTGTCAGATTAAAATTAAGATAAATCGAATTTTTAAAAAAAGTTAGGTTTGTTCCAATATTTAAAGAAATCGCTTAATATTGTATTTTATTTGACAATTCTGAATATGTTCTTTAAACATGTAAAATAAGTTAAAATAAAAAAACATTTGTGACGACTCAAATAGATGTTAGTCTTAACTCGTATCCATTAATGATTGATTAAAGATAACTTTTTTAAAGTGGAGACAAATTTTATAAATCTAAATACTAAAACAAAATATTAAAATATGAAATGGGAAGGTAGAAGGAAAAGTGACAATTTCGAAGATAGAAGAGGCATGGGCACTACAGGTAAAGTGGCCGCTGGAGGTGGTGTTATCGGTGTATTGTTCCTATTATTTCAGCTTTTTATGGGCGGAGACAGTACACAAATCACCCAAGCTCTAGAAAGCCAACTGAATCAACAAACGTCATCAGGTACGCCCGCTCAAGAACTTACCGCAGAAGAAAAAGTAGTTGGAGACTTTGTCTCTACCGTATTGGCATCTACAGAAGATACGTGGAATAAGTTATTCACAGCTAAAGGCATGACTTATCGTGAACCAAAGATGGTATTATTTAAAGATGTCATCCATTCAGCTTGTGGTGGTGCAAATAGCAATACTGGTCCGTTTTACTGTCCAGGAGATGAAACCCTGTATATGGATATGTCGTTTTTTAATACGCTTAGAGATAGATTTGGCGCTGAAGGCGGAGACTTCGCTATCGCATATGTCATAGCTCATGAAGTAGGCCACCATGTACAACATCAATTAGGTGTATTAGATAAATCTCAAAATATGCGACGCCAATTGCGTGAAGCTCAAGCAAATAAAGTACAAGTGGCTACGGAACTTCAGGCTGATTTTTTCGCAGGTGTATGGGCACATTACGAACAAAAATACCTTGATGAAGGAGATGTCCAAGAAGCCATAAACGCAGCTGCTGCCGTTGGCGATGACAATATACAGAATTCCACACAAGGATATACAAGGCCTGAAACCTATACACACGGTACTTCAAAACAAAGGATGGAATGGTTCACTCGTGGTTTCAAAACAGGAGACATTACGGTTGGAGATACATTTAAGGAAGAATTGAATTAAGTCTGAATTTGTAAAATAAAAAAAGCCTTGTTTCTTTTGGGATACAAGGCTTTTTTTATTTGTGTTAATAGGCTAATACTACACTTTCGATACAAGTATCTTCAAACTCACATCTTCGTTTATTTCTACCAATTCTCCACCTTCGGCATTTCCCAGTTCTATGCTTACACCTAGAACTTCTGCCTTGATGTACTCGCCAAATTGTGCAATGGCAGGTCGAATGATCTCATGGTCTTCGATAGATATCGTGATTTTGTCAGTCACATTGAAGTCGCTTGTCTTCCTGATATTCTGTATTCTATTGACCAATTCTCTTGCGTAACCTTCTGCAATCAAATCATCAGTAAGGTTGATATCCAAAGCTACTGTGATGTCTCTATCCACAGCTACTTGCCATCCAGGTATTTCGTCAAAACTGATTTCTATATCTTCAGTCGTCAGGACAAATTTTTCACCTTCAATTTCCAGTGTATAGGCGTTGGTCTTTTCGAGTTGTGAGATCGCTTTTTGATCAAACTCAGCAATCATAGCTTGTCCAGCCTTCATGTGTTTACCCAAAATCTTACCCAAGGTTTTGAAATTTGCCTTTGCTTTTTTATTGATAAATCCTTCTGTGTCCGTGATATATTCGATCTCTTTGACATTTACTTCAGATAGGATGAGCTCTTTGACAGCATCGACTTGATTGATAAATAATGGGTCTAAAACTGGCAGCAAAATCTTAGTCAATGGCTGTCTGACACGCAATCCTTCTTTTTTTCTGATAGAAAGTA
The DNA here is from genome assembly GCA_041739205.1 of Saprospiraceae bacterium. Classification (GTDB taxonomy): domain Bacteria; phylum Bacteroidota; class Bacteroidia; order Chitinophagales; family Saprospiraceae; genus OLB9. The sequence goes on along the minus strand of JBGSOH010000182.1, from coordinate 2,447 downwards.
CAAGTGAAGAAATGCGCTGTGCATAATCCATTCGCTGCTCCAATGTCTTATCAATGGCACTAGTGTCTGCTTGAGGGAAATCTGCCAAGTGTACAGATTCACGTGCTTCAAGGCTGGTGGCATCGTTGAGATTTTTGTACAACCAATCTGAAAACATAGGACCAACAGGCGCCATCAATTTCGAAATCGTGCTTAGACATTCATACAAAGTCTGGTATGCAGCTATTTTGTCTTGACTGTATTCGCCTTTCCAGAATCGTCTTCTACATAGACGCACGTACCAATTGCTAAGATGTTCGTCCACAAAAGTCATTATTTTTCTCGTGGCATTGGTCGGCTCGTAATCGCTGTATTCGGCATCTACTTCTTGGACCAATGAATTGAGTAAAGAGATAATCCATCTGTCTATTTCTTGCCTTTCGGCCAATGGAATTTTGTTTTCACTATAACTAAAGTCATCTATATTGGCATACAAAGCAAAAAAAGAATAGGTATTAAACAAAGTACCAAAGAACTTACGTCTTACCTCATCAATACCTTCCAAATCAAATTTCAAGTTATCCCAAGGTTGTGCATTAGAAATCATGTACCATCTTGTGGCATCAGCGCCATACTCTGCAATCGTCTCAAAAGGATCGATCACATTGCCTAGCCTTTTGGACATTTTGACCCCATTTTTATCCAAAACTAGACCATTAGACACTACGTTTTTATAAGCAACTTTGCCAAAAACCATACTTGCGATGGCGTGTAAGGTAAAAAACCAACCACGCGTCTGATCTACACCCTCGGCAATAAAATCTGCTGGGAAAGTCAGACCTTTATCTATAAAATCTTTGTTTTGCATCGGATAATGCCATTGTGCATAAGGCATCGCTCCCGAGTCAAACCAAACATCTATCAAGTCAAGTTCACGTTTCATCGCTACTCCACTTTCAGAGACCAAGATAACTTCGTCAATATATGGACGGTGCAAATCTTTAGGAATAGACTGGTTAAGACCCAATTTCTGATTGGCCAAAGCTATTTCTTTACCTAAATCTTCTATGGATGTGATACATTTTTCTTCTGAAGCATCATCTGTTCTCCATATAGGCAATGGAATGCCCCAATATCTAGATCTAGAAAGATTCCAATCATTGAGATTTTCTAGCCAATTGCCAAATCGTTTTTCGCCTGTATGTGCAGGTTTCCAATTGATGGTTTTATTAAGCTCGATCATCTTGTCCTTCAAGGCTGTAGAACGGATAAACCAACTATCGAGTGGATAGTACAAAACAGGTTTATCGGTCCTCCAACAATGCGGATAATTGTGGACGTATTTCTCGACTTTAAAAGCTTTATTTTCTTCTTTTAATTTGATAGCGATCTCTACATCTACCGATCTTTCAGGAGCTTCACCATCAGCATAATATTCATTTTTGACGTACTTGCCACCAATTTCGGTTAGGTCTGCCCTGAATTTACCACGTAAATCTACCAAAGGTACTGCATTACCATTTTCATCCAAGACCAACAGTGGTGGTACTTCAGGACTAGCTTCTTTGGCCACTTTAGCATCGTCCGCACCGAAAGTAGGCGCTGTATGAACAACACCTGTACCATCTTCTGTAGTGACGAAATTTCCAGTAATTACTCTGAATGCATTTTCTGGATTTTGGTAAGGCAATGCATATGGTAACAATTGCTCATAACGGATGCCCACTAAGTCAGATCCTATAAAATCCTTGACAATGAAATAAGGTATTTTTTTGTCTGAAGATTGGAATGATGCCAATTGCTCTTCAGATTCTACCGCAAAAAACTTACCGGCAAATTGTTTTTCGATAAGTGCTTTCGCAAGGATGACATTGACTGGTTCGAAAGTGTATTGATTGTATGTTTTGACCAATGCATACGTGATTTTTGGTCCTACAGTAAGCGCTGTATTGGATGGTAAAGTCCAAGGTGTAGTCGTCCAAGCAAGGATGTGTATATCTCCTAGTCCTTGCAGAAAATCTGGAAGTGTCTCTGGCAATGTTTTGAATTGAGCAACGACGGTCGTATCTGTCACATCACGGTAACATCCAGGTTGGTTCAACTCATGTGAGCTCAATCCTGTACCTGCTGCCGGCGAATATGGTTGGATAGTGTAACCTTTGTACAAAAGATTTTTTTGATATAACTGACCCAAAAGCCACCAAACAGACTCGATATATTCATTTTCGAAGGTAACATAAGGATTGTCGAGATCTACCCAATAACCCATTCGACGCGTGATATCGTCCCATTGGTCTTTGTATTGCATGACCGTCTCCCGACATTTTGCATTATATTCGTCTACAGATATTTTTGTACCGATATCTTCCTTGGTAATGCCAAGTTCTTTCTCTACGCTGAGTTCTATAGGTAGTCCGTGCGTATCCCATCCACCTTTACGCTCCACACGTTTGCCTTTCATGGTTTGA
>JBGSOH010000166.1:0-5070 GCA_041739205.1 Saprospiraceae bacterium | reverse complement strand
AAATTTCACCACTAAGTTTACATAGAAAACACATAGATCACTTAGGAGTATTATTATCTTAGTGTTTCTTCGAGAAAGTCTTAGTGATCCTTAGTGGTATAAAAAAATTACCACAAAGTTCACATAGGACTCACAAAGATCACTTAAAAATAAAATTATCTTAGTGTTTCTTCTTGAAAGTCTTAGTGTTTCTTAGTGGTATAAAATTTCACCACCAAGTTCACATAGAAATCACAAAGAGTACTAAGTTGTTATTAGTTTAATGTTATTCATGTTGGTTTTGGTGATACTTAGGTTTATAAAGAAAATCTTTAACACCCAAAATATATTTTATGGAAATTACTAAAAAATATGTCAATCAAATAGCATATAAAATAATTGGATGTGCCATAGAAGTTCATAAAGAATTAGGACCAGGTTTACTTGAGAGTTTGTATGAAGAGTGTCTTGTTTATGAATTGATGGATAAAGGATTAAAAGTAACTTCACAACAACAAATAATTCCACTTTATAAAGGGATAGAGTGTAAAAGTAGATTAAGGTTTGATATAATGGTAGAAGATCTTGTACTAGTTGAAAATAAATCGACTAACGGATTTTCTCCGATAGACCAAGCTCAATTATTAAGTTATATGAACATATTGAAAAAACCAAAAGGACTGTTAATAAATTATAATGTAATGAATATTACTACAGATGGTTTAATTCCTTTAGTGAATAAATATTTTCAGAAATTATCTGAGTAAAATTTCACCACAAAGTCCACTTAGTACTCACACAGAGCACTTGGAATAGAATTATCTTAGTGTTTCTTAGTGAAAGTCTTAGTGATCCTTAGTGTTATAAAAAATCACCACAAAGTCCACTTAGGACTCACACAGAGTACTTGGAATAGAATTATCTTAGTGTTTCTTAGTGAAAGTCTTAGTTATCCTTAGTGATATAAAATTTTACCACTAAGTCCACATAGGACTCACAAAGAACACTTAGAATGGACGTTAGGTTAGTGATTCTTAGTGGTAAAATCTTAGTGTTCCTTAGTGGTATAATAAATTAAAATACATAATGAAACAATTTGCCTTAATTGGAGCAGCGGGATACATCGCACCTCGCCACATGCAAGCCATCCGTGATACCGGTAATGACTTGGCGGCAGCTGTTGACACCAATGACTCTGTAGGCATTATTGATAGTTATTTCCCTAATGCTGCTTTTTTTACAGAATTTGAGCGTTTTGACCGTCATCTTGAGAAAATTAAAAGAGCCAATGCACCTATAGATTTTGTCAGTATCTGTAGTCCCAATTATCTACATGATGCCCATATCCGGTTCGGACTCAGATACGGTGCAGATGTCATCTGCGAAAAACCCATTGTTCTCAACCCTTGGAATATCGATGCGCTCGAAGAAATGGAACAAGAAACAGGACATCACGTCTTTAATATTCTCCAACTTCGGTTACATCCGACAATCATTGCACTAAAAGAAAAAGTAGCACAGTCGTCTGTTGATAAAATATTTGATGTTGACTTGACGTACATCACTTCACGTGGCACATGGTATTATACATCTTGGAAAGGCAACCCTGAAAAATCTGGCGGCATTGCTACCAATATCGGTGTCCACTTTTATGATATGCTACAATGGGTTTTTGGTCCAATTAAAGAGAATGTTGTCCATATCCATACCCACGATCGTGCAGCAGGTTACTTCGAGTTTGCCAAAGCCAAAGTCAGATGGTTCCTCAGTATCAATGCGGATACGCTGCCTGATGAAGTTAAAGCAAATGGTAAACGAACTTATCGATCCATCAATATCGAAGGCGAAGAATTAGAATTTTCAGAAGGTTTTACAGATTTACATACATTAAGTTATCAAGACATTTTAAACGGTGGTGGATTCCGTATCGGAGAAGCACGTGCTGCTATTGACATCGTCCACCAAATAAGGACTAGCACTCCTATTGGTTTGCAAGGAGATTATCATTCTTTTTGTAAATTTCCTTTGGCTCCACATCCATTTAAATAGGGGTTTAATTATCATGTATACAATATTATCTGATAAAGAAGAAGCGTTAGGTAAAGCAATTGTTAATGCTGCCTATAAAGTTCATTCTGAACTTGGTCCCGGGTTACTTGAAAAAGTTTATGAAGCTTGTATGGCTCATGTATTGTCCAAGGATGGATTATTTATTCAGCGGCAAGTTGATATACCAATCGTATTTGATGGGTTAATTTTTGATGAGGGACTTAGATTAGATTTACTCGTGGAAGAGCTTGTAATTTGTGAGTTAAAAGCTGTGGATACTTTAAACCCAGTTTGGGAAGCTCAAATCCTTAGCCATCTGAAATTAACTGGAAAGAGATTAGGCTTTCTAATAAATTTCAATGTACCATTAATAAAAAGCGGTATCAAAAGATATGTCATTTAAAGTCGCCACGAAGGCACAAAGACACAAAGCAGGAGAAGTAAACTTAGAGACTTCGTGTCTTAGTGGCAAATTAAAAACAATCAAGAAGGCCTAAAGTAAGAGAAATAAACCTAGAGTCTTCGAATCATATTGACAAAAGAGAAATAGCCACGAAGGCACAAAGGCACAAAGCAGGAGAAGTAAACTTAGAGCCTTTGAGTCTTAGTGGCAAATATTAACCAACAAATAAGCAATTTTACCAAATCCACCAAATCAACAAATCCACCAAATCATGAAAGGTATCATCCTCGCTGGCGGTTCCGGCACCAGACTTTATCCCATCACGAAGGCGATCAGCAAACAATTGATGCCTATTTATGATAAGCCCATGATCTATTATCCACTATCTATCCTGATGTTATCGGGGATCAGAGAGATATTGATCATTACTACGCCAGAAGACCAGGCAGGATTCATCAGGTTATTGGGTGATGGGTCGGACTTGGGTTGTCGATTTGAGTATGCGGTGCAGGCCGTACCTAATGGATTGGCGCAAGCATTTGTCATCGGAGCCGATTTTATAGGTGATGATACATCTTGTTTAGTCTTGGGTGACAATATCTTTTATGGATCAGGATTATCCAAACTATTGCAACAAAGTGCTGCTATTACATCAGGTGCAAGGGTATTTGCTTATCCTGTCAATGATCCTGAAAGATATGGTGTGGTCGAATTTGACAAAGAACAGAAAGCCTTATCCATAGAAGAAAAGCCTGTCCAACCAAAATCAGATTATGCTGTGCCAGGACTGTATTATTATGATCGTCAGGTAGTAGACATCGCCAAAAACATCCAACCATCTGCCCGTGGGGAATATGAAATCACTACGGTCAATCAGCACTATTTAGAGCATGGACAGTTGTCTGTGGGTATCATGGATAGAGGTACAGCGTGGCTAGATACAGGTACATTTGACTCATTACATGATGCATCCGAGTTTGTGCGCGTGATCGAGAAACGGCAAGGATACAAGATAGGGTGTATAGAAGAGGTAGCTTGGCGTATGGGCTTCATAGATAAAGAACAACTATCCAAACTTGCGGCACCATTGATCAAGAGTGGATATGGAGAGTATTTGATGAAGGTGATGAGGTAGGTGATGAAGGGTTTAATGTTTAATGTGTAATGTTTACCGTGTAAATTTTAAGGTGTATGGTTGAGTCACATCTGAAAAGTCCTTAGTTTGAATAAAATGGGGAAGCTTAATTTGTACTACATTGATAATCAGGTGTTTTCCATTGTGGTTAGGGTAAAAAACAGTTGATTATCAATCAATTTGTTTTTTTGGAGTGGGTTTAATGTTCAAGGTGTAATGCGGAACTAGTTATTAAATTTAATTGTTCTAAAAAAATAAAAATGATCTTTCATGGAAAATAAAGTTAGTATAACATATTGGAATGGAGCAGATAATAAATATATAGGATATTTAAATGATTATCCAGATCATTGGACCCAAGGCCAGGATTTTCCAGATCTAAAGGAACACTTATTAGACCTTTATTCTTTGTTTACTACTCAGAAAATTGTAGGATTAGAAAAGTAGAAGAGTTGATTATTTCATTATAGTGTTTAAATTAATATTTAAAATGACGACAGTAATTATTGATACAAAATCAGAAGAAGCAAAAAGAATGGTAGAATTACTAAAAACTACCAAATATGCTAAAATAATTGACAATCAGATCCCAAACAAAGAAACTATGAAAGCAATCGAAGATTCTAAAAATGGAAAATTGAAATCTTATAATTCAGTATCTGAAATGATGTCAGTTTTAAAAAGTAAAGCTGGTGTATAGCATAAAAACTACTAATAAGTTTGAAAAAGATTTAATACTTTGCATAAGAAGGAATTATGATGTAAATGTTTTGAATGAATATTAAATGCTCTTGAAAATAAGGGAATTGTAGATCCCCAACACAAGCCACATAGATTAAAAGGCAATTTGAAGGGTTGTTGAGAATGTCACATTAAGCCAGATTGGCTTCTTATTTGGAAATTAGATATAAAACTCAAAGAAATAGTTTTGATTAGATGTGGTACACATTCTGATTTGTTTGGATAGATAATGCTAAACTTGTAGTAATTGGTAATGTCGCTTAAGTTGTACGGCATTTCTTAATCTATTAAGGCTCTATAATTTTGCTAGAATAATCTCAACCTAAGCCTTAATCTTAACCTAAGCCTTAATCTCAATCTCAATCTTAATCTCAACCTTAACCTCAACCTCAATCTTAGTCTCAGTCTTAACCTCAGCCTTAACCTTAAAATGTGAGATCAAGGGTCTAATTTTGTCATCATATCATTTTATAATGGAAAAATTAAAATATCAAGTCCAAAAACGAGTAACTTTGCTACTCAATTTTAGTCTAAACATCGTATCGATTTTTAACCTATTACAGATCAAGTACTTGCGACTTATCAGCGGCGAAGCCATGTAATGTTGTTTAAGGTGTAAGCCTGAGTCCCCTCTGAAAAGTGCTATTTTTTAAATTTTGCATAAAATAGTACTCTTGGGCGGGTAGGTTAACAAAATGATTTCTTGATTAATATACTTTAGTATCTGTTGCACTATGTGGTACAGCAGAGTTATTTTGATGAT
>JBGSOH010000104.1:0-3439 GCA_041739205.1 Saprospiraceae bacterium | reverse complement strand
ACATTTTTTTCAACACCGAAAACTTCAAGTACTTCCTAAATAAATATAGTCAAAAGATGACTGGCTATTTCGATACTTTTGGTTATTGTTTATTAGACAACCATTTTCATTTGTTGATCAAAGTGGTTGATCAGGAACAGCTTTTGGCCAAAGCGTTGGATGATTTCGAGATTGTCAACCAAACGTTTTACAAGGATTATGTGATACCGTGGATTCGAAGGATGCATCTAGAAGATGCCGCAGCAGCGACGGATTTGACAAAGTTCAAGAATTTGTTAAATCTATACGCGCTACACGGAGACACACATCCCGCATCACCTGCGTATCCTCCAGATCTGAAACTTGCCAGTTTCATAGATCAGTTAAGCTCGTGGGTAGTTTCGGAAAGATTCAGAGGATTTATGCTCGGTTATGCAAAAGCAATCAACATACAAGAGTCTAGAACTGGCAGTTTGCTCCAAAAAGGGTTCAGAAGAAAGTACGTATCAAATGATGCATTCAACAAAAGACAAGTCCTTTTTTATATCCATCACAATCCAATCCACCACTTTTATACAGATGCATATGAAAGCTATACTTGGAGCAGTTACTCGGCTTATCTTTCGGATGTGCAAACTCGACTCTGTAAGCATGAAGCCCTTGATTGGTTCGGTGGAAGAGAACAGTTTTTAGCATTTGGCGAAAAATATAAGCAAAATAAATCTTTTAATGCTGAATGGATCATCGATGAAAACTAATGATATAATAAATTCAAACAATAATCCATAAAATATGTACAAAACAATCATCTTTTTCTTTTCCATTGTCTTCATGACCGAAAGTTGTCAGCACCCATCTGTACCCAAGAATTCCAAATATCTATCTATGGTGGGCGATATAGCGCAAGATCCCAAATTGGATGATCCCAATTTTACTTTATGTGATGAAAAAAACACAAAACAATACCACAATCTCAATGAAGAGATGCAGTACGAAGGCGAAAAATATGCATTAGATCAAACCTTTGCTACTCAGTTTAAAGCTGATCCTACGATAAAGGACTCAGGTATGATTCGTATCCGATTTATCGTCAATTGCAAAGGTGAGACAGGAAGATTTCGTTTGATGAGTTCAGGGTATGATTATAAAGAAAAACAATTTAATAATGCCATTACAGATCAACTGCTAACCATCACTAAAAGTCTCAAAGGATGGAAAATACTCTCTGACAAAAGAGGACCAAAAGATTACTACCAATACTTGATATTCAAAATAACAGATGGTCAAATAAAAGAAATAATGCCATGACAAAGTTGACAAAATACATCATCGTTTGGGTAATCGCTTTATGTCAGACCATAAGCACAGCACAAAATTGTAATGTCTTCCTTTACCAAAAAGACACTTTGCAATATGAAGCTTGCCTGATCGCAGAAGATGCTTACCAATATTATCAGTACAGCCGAGAATACCAAGAAATACTGGACAAAGCCATCGAAAAATGCCCCCATTTCTCCTATGCTTATCTCAATAAATCCACAGCGTATCTCAAAAGTGGTGACTTTATCACATGGAAATACCTAATAGACAAAGCAGTAGAGTATAACTTCAGAGAGAACATCGGTTACCGTGGATGGTGCAAGTTTATGTTTTTCAGAGATTATCAAGGAGCCATCGACGATATAGAAGCTCTCGAAGCTGTCTCCAAAGGCAATATCGGTTACTCTGCAGGTGGGCATTACCATCTGAAGGTAGCCAAAGCGCTTTGCTATAAACAATTGGGTGACGTCAAAAAAGCCATCTACATCATGGAACAATACATGCATGATACGACCAATCAAATATCTGTTTTTGACCACTTACATCTTGGCGTCATGTACTTAGAAACAGGCATTTATGATAAAGCCATCACCCAACTTAATCTCCAAAGCGTCCAAAATGATATAGCTGAAAACCAATATTACTTAGCGCTTTGTCATCAAAAAATGGGGAACGACTCCTTATTTTCGGAACATATCACCAAAGCAAAAGAAATGTATCTTCGAAGTCAAAAGATGGTATTCCATTATACGGAACCTATAGACAGGGTGTACCTAGAAGAGATTAATCAAGCTTTGATAGGAAATGAAAAAGCCAATAAATAAGATTTTCAACAAAACATCGATTCAAACCTTATAGGTTTTTAAAACCTATAAGGTTTAATTCAACAAATCAACAACAATCTTTTCTGACCATTCGTTTCCTTTGGTGCACGATGTAGACAAGGCAGCACCTTACTTTCAGGGTGGTCAATAGCCAATCGGCAGATGTGGCCCAACCCTAATTTGATGGCTTGTGCATCAGGATTAGCTTGATAGTGTAGATCAAAGAAATTTTCAATCAAAAAAGATTCGAAATCTTCGTCTGCACCATCATGTAACTTTTTGACTTCATCACGTATTTCGGGAATAAGCACTTTTTGTGTGCCTTGAGCATTGGGTAAGATTTCACTACACGCGCCGTAGTACGTACATAAAATGGTATCGGCTGCTATCGGCGCACGATCTACATGGAAAGAATAGACATCCGTAGGAAAAAACGGGTAACTATCATCTCTTTCATAGTAATGGATAATATTCAGTGATGGAGATGCACCGTGCGCTTCCAAGAGTTTCATATCATTCAAAAGGATGTCACGTGCAAGCTGTCCTTGTTCACTCAACACCAACTCAAGAAGCTCTTCAGGATGCAATTCGACCATATTGTCTTCTACTTCTATCGAATTAACTATCTCTCCAAAATCTCCTATTAGCTCTCGGGTCCAACAAATCGCATTAGTATCGCCCTGAAAAAGCGTTGCTACTAGGTCTTGAAAATTGTGGACATATTGGATTTGGTGATTGGGATGGGTGGTATTTGGCATTATGGGTGGATGGATTTATTTCTAGATATAACTATAACGTAATGAATAATATATTTTTTTATTCTGCTCTGTTATAAGGAACGTTTTCCCAAAATTTCTTTAAATCTATGTAGCAGAAATCCAAAGCAATAAATTGCTGTAAATGACTTATTCATATGGCTTATTATTAAACATTGAGATGCTTTTCTATATCCATTTTCTAATGCAAGATTCTGTCTATATAAATTATATTTTCATTGATTTTATATAAAATCATATGTGACTTTACAATTATTGTTCTGTGACCTTTTTTTATATAATCAAGCGGTTTTCCTATTTCTGAATTATTACAAATTTCTTGAATCACCTAGTCAATCTAAATATAATAATTATTTGGTTGTTTTGACCATTGTTCGGCCGAATATTCCCATTTGTCATTTAAATCTTGAGTCCACTCCGAAAAGTATTGAAATAATAAAATACAAATATAGGATAAAAAATGGACACATGTTATAAATTTGTGATATCAAAATATATATAAACAGGATGCTCAAGAAATCACCGAAAAACCAACAGTTG
>JBGSOH010000103.1:0-12117 GCA_041739205.1 Saprospiraceae bacterium | reverse complement strand
TGACCAATACACCTAGAGGCATTGACCAAGGTTGCCCTACCATTCCTGATACCTATGATATCTTTTTCGGGACAAGCGTTGATACAAGCGCCACTCTTGATGCAGTTATCTTCATCTATATAAGGATACAGAGACACAGGTTCATGAATACCTTCTTCTTTTGCTTTCTCTATTTTTTCACCCACTACATCAGACTCCTTTTTCAGTTTTCTCAAATAGATATAAACTATGCCGAAACACAAAAGACCTACGATGCTATATATGATGAACTCTTCCATATTAAAATATCCAAGTATATCCAAATGCTAATGTTACGCCCACATGTACGATCATGATTATCAACATGATAAGCGCAAAAGGTAGGTGTGCAATGTGCCAGTATCTAAAGAGCTTTTGCATAGTCACCAAACGTTGGATTTTGCGTGTCAAGCCCATCTCTGTACTTACCATTTTCATAATTCCTTTGATATCCTTTGGATCCAATTGTTGGGCATGCAATAAAGTTTCTATGTTTTTTTTCCTTTTATATTCGTCTATATATTGCTTAAAAAAGCCTTGAAAACCATGGTATTGACTTGTATCTTCCGTAGCAGAATGTTGAATTAACGCTTTGATATTTAATGTAGCTGCCCCTGAAATATTTTGCAAAGATGCACCTATGTCGGACTTCATATCTTGTATTTCATTCAAACTTAGTTCTCTACCTTGGATCGTACGTGGGATTTGTAAATAGATAAATCTACCAATGACGCCACTTGCTACTACAGCAACCATACTCCAAAAACTAATGGATACAATACCACCGAACTTGAATGCAGTGTGAAATAGAATCATGATTGGCCCTAGCGTACATAAAAATATGTGGAACTCCAACCAATGTTTTAATGCTCCGATTCGACCCAGGCTTTTAAATCTTTTTCTTGCCATATAGCCAAATACACCTATGATGATGAGTAACGTACCTATGATCCCAAGACCATGACCGTAAATACCATTAGGCTTTAAATGCTTGTGATCAGGGTGGTAAAATCGTTCTTCCATTTCCGTAACGTAGTAATCTGAACCATTATAAAATAAATATATGGTAGCCAAGATGACTATCAAAGTAAGCGTCGAAAGATAAATCTTATGGACGAAAGGGGTCATATTTTTACACTATTTTGACACAAGGTAGAAAATCTTAATATAAAATTAGCTTAAAATGTTCTGAATCGGGAAAATAAAGACCTGAATCGGGAACAAAAAGATTTAAATTTACAGAAAAATATGATTTTGAAATGGTATTAGTTATATTAAACTAGAAAATACATTGATACAAATATTACAAATTTATTATTCTATAATGATATGACAATCTGAATAATAAATCCCCATCTTCTATGGGCAAGGCGATTTTGTTGAATATTATATTTTCTATGTTTTGGAAAAAGAGTTTCATTTTACTTTTTGAATATGTTCGGGTGGGACAAAACAACTTCAAACAAACTACAATTATGAAATTACCCATTTATATCAATGCCTACAATAAAATTTCAAGGATTGTGAAAGAAAAACTACCTTGTTGCGTATATACATTAAATTAGGTGTATAACTGTAAATAAATGTCCCACTTCAAAACTGAACGCTGTCTTGGTTTGGCTGATCAAGAAATGATCCGATTGTCATTGGACGATATGGAATATTTTGCCTGTTTGGTGCTGAAATACGAAATAAGACTACTCGGCTATATCAAAAAAATATCTCAAAGCAATCATGATGAAGCGGAAGATATCTTGCAGGAAGCATTTATCAAAATATGGAAAAACCTACACGGATACGATCCTAGGTTGACACTAGAAAGTTGGATTTTCAGGATCGTACATAATGAAACCATCAGCTTTTGGCGTAAAAAAACATCTTACTCCAAGGATAAGGTCGTAAGTGTGGATGACGAACGAATCAAAACCTTACTCACTGCCGACGATATAAATCATGAAGACTTCGACAAGGTAACCAAACTTATAGAAGATATCTTGCCTCTGCTCAAACTAGAATATAGAGAAGTTCTTGTCCTGAAATTTCTAGAAGACAAAAGTTACGAAGAGATTTCTGACATCTTAAAGATACCGGAAGGCACCGTAGCTACTAGAATCAATAGAGCTAAAAAGTCATTTAGAGAACTAGCATCAAGTAAATTTGATAATTCCATATTTAAATAATACGAATATGAACAATGCAAAAAAAATAATTGATAAAATAAAAAATGATGACATCCAGCCACATCCAAAGTGGTCTTTCACCTATAAAGAATGGGGGAAATGGGCAAGTTATGTTATATTTGTAGTTATGGGAAGCATATCGTTTTCTATCATACTTTTTGCCATATCTGTCAATGGTTTTGATATGTTACAACATTTCAAACACTCCAAACTAGAATCTATTTTAGTACTTCTACCTATTTTGTGGTTGGCTACCTTGATCTTATTTCTTGGTGGTTCTATCGTCAGTGTGATGCATACTGGCAGAGCATATAAATATTCGTTTGGCAAATGGATGAGTCTCAGCACAGGCATTAGTATGGCTATAGGAACGATGTTTTTTATGACAGGTGGCGCACGTTGGTTGGAACATAAATTCGAGACCAATATTGAATCATACCAAAGTTTACTTGAGAAAAAAACCGCCATCTGGAGTCAACCTTCGTTAGGTACGCTTTCAGGAGAGATAATGGAGATTAATGATGATACGATCACTATGAAAGATTGGAAAAATGAAATTTGGACCATCCAAACTACAGAAGCTTTTGTAGCACCTGTCCTTGATATGCAAGTCGGTACTCAGATAAAACTAAATGGAAAATTGATTGGCGAAACGGTCTTTAAAGCAGAAAAGATCAGGCCTTGGGGCGGCGCTCCAGGGAAGTGTGCACTGTGACATGCAAATCTGGTGATCTGTGATTTTGTGATCATGCGATAAATTCTTTGTTTCTTAGTGACTTTGTGGCAATATTTCAAACAATTCAAAATTTTTTATAAAAAAGTGAAAGAAAATGAAAAGGCTTGCGTATTCCTTTTGAAACACATTGATTATTCACTTTTAAACAAAATATAATGAGATCGTTCACAATGATTTTTAGTATTATCACCGTACTTGTAATGTCCGCTTTTATTCCGAATAACGCTCTAATTACAATTAATGACACTTTGAATGAAAATGATAAAGCAGGATTGGTAAAAATGAGAGAAGAAGAAAAATTAGCTTTTGAAGTTTATACCTTTTTGGATGAAAAATGGGACCATCAGGTATTTAAAAACATTAAACAAAGTGAAGCTAGACATGGAGATTTTGTCAAAGGTTTACTTGATCAATTCGGCATCAAAGATCCGTATATTGCTGCTATTGGTCAATATGCCAATACAGAAATGCAGAAACTTTATCAGGAATTGACCACCAAAGGTAGCCAATCACTTAAGGATGCTTTTACAGTAGGTGCCATCATAGAAGACATGGATATTGCAGATTTGGATATTCTAATGGCTGCTACTACCAACAAAGATTTACTTGGCGTCTATGACAATCTTAATCGTGGCTCACGCAATCACATGAGAGCTTTCAGTAGACAATTGGGCAATATGGATGTGGTTTACACACCGACTTATATCAATAAAGATAGATATACAGCCATCATCAATGGAGATCATGAAGAAGGAATTAATTGCCAAACCAATAACTCAAATTGTAAATCAAAAGGCAATAAAGCTTGTGGTAGCAACAGTGGTAAAGCTTGTGCAGGCAATGGCAATAATAAATCTTGCGGCGATAATAAAGGCAATTGCAAAAGTGGAAAAGATAACAAAAAAGGTTGCTGCAGTAAATGGTCTCAAACGGTTAAATAAAGGATCCCAACGGGTTTAAGTAGATGGTTCCAAGGGGTTTAAACCCCTTGAATACTAGAATAATTTTAATTCACAATTTATAAAATAATTTATAATGAAAAAGTTAATATTAATCGGCTTCGCAGCCATATTTGTACTTGCATCTTGTAATAAAGATAATAATGTCGAAAGTCTTTTGACCGAACAAGAAAAATCAGACCTTATCTTCTTACGTCAAGAAGAAAAACTTGCCCACGATGTGTATGTTTATGCTCATGAGAAGTATGCACACTTTGTTTTCAATAATATTTCTAACAGCGAACAAACCCACATTGACAATATGACTGGTTTGCTCAGTAAATATAATGTAGTAGATCCAGCAGTAAGTTTAGCAAATGGTGTTTTTGCAGATAATAATTTGCAAGAACTTTATAATCAACTCATTACAAAAGTAAACATTTCATTGATAGACGCCTTGGAAGTGGGCGCAACCATTGAAGATTTGGACATCAGCGATATCCAAAGATTTTATGCCAACACAACCAAATCAGATATCCTTCGCGTTTATGATGTACTTACTTGTGGATCTAGAAATCACTTAAGAGGATTCATTGGTCAACTTAAACCTTTAGATGTCACCTATAGTCCTCAGTTCTTATCAGCAAGTGACTACCAAAACATCATCAATGGCAGCCACGAAAACTGCGGTAAATAAGTCACATATCCTATATAATTAAACCGTACCGTGGCCATGCTTCGGTGCGGTTTAACACTTTATTATCCTTTCAAAATTAATATTATGTCTCGGTTTATGCACACGCTTTTTTTGGTTTTTATTGTAATTTTGACTATTAAAGCACAGACCACACCTTTTGATATCCAACTCACGCCTATCCAAGTAGAAGGTGTAGGTGGATTGCAAGCATTTGCTTTTGGACAGCATGAAGGTAAGTGGCTCATCATTGGTGGACGATTGGATGGATTGCATCGAAGACAACCCTTTGCCAGTTTTGATATCGCTGGCCACAATACTCAATTAATCGTGGTAGATCCTATTGGAAATCAAAGTTGGACGGCATCGCTCAATGTCTTACCTCCTAGTATCAAAGAGCAACTTAGTGCTACAAACATGGAGTTTTACCAAGAAGGTGATGTTTTGTACCTTACCGGTGGATATGGATATAGTGCAACAGCTGGAGATCACATTACTTATCCTAATCTCACGGCTATCAATATCCCGCAGACCATCCAAGCTATCCAAAATGATCTTTCCATTTTGCCTTTTATACGACAAATTAAAGATGACAAGCTGGCTGTCACGGGTGGATATTTGCAAAAAATATATGATACGTACTATCTTGTAGGTGGTCAAAAATTCATTGGAAGATACAATCCGATGGGACCGAACAATGGACCAGGATTCATACAAGAGTACACCAATGCCATCAGAAAATTTAATGTGGAAGATGATGGGACGACAATCAAAATTACACATCAAACAGAAATATATGACAGAGCGCAATTGCACAGAAGAGATTACAATGTAGCTCCACAAATCATGCCTGATGGAAGAGAAGGATTGACTGCTTTTTCAGGTGTATTTCAGGAGAATGTAGATTTGCCGTTTTTGACTTGTGTCAATATTGATAGTGATGGATACGCTGTCCAGCTGGGATTTAATCAATATTACAATCATTATCATTGTGCCCATATCCCATTATACAGTGCAAATGACAATGAAATGCATACTTTGTTTTTTGGCGGTATCGCCCAATATTACGATGACAATGGCCTGCTTGTAAGAGATGACAATGTACCTTTTGTCAATACCATAGCGCGCGTAACTCGTCAAAGTGATGGCAGTATGGCTGAATATAAATTGCCTGTCACAATGCCCGCATTATTGGGTGCTGGTTCAGAATTTATACCTAGACAGGATATATCAAGCTATGAAAATGGTGTCTTAAAGCTAGACGAAGTCGACCAAGATACGACCATGATAGGATACATTTATGGTGGCATCAGCAGTTCAACCACCAATATATTTTTCACCAATACTGGAACGCAAAGCCAAGCAAGTAGTCAGATATTTAAAGTATTTCTCATCAAGAACAGTCCTACCACAGTACATGATGTCAACATACAAAGTAAAAATGGATTGGGCATGGTCATTTATCCTAATCCAAGTGATGAAAATATCAATGTAAGCTTTGATCTACCAGTTGCATCAGTTGTTACGCTCACAATAATGGATGTGGATGGTAAAGTCTTAAAGGAGTACGATTGGGGAAAACTTTCATCTGGTGCACATCATTATATTACATCAGAAGTGTTTGGTTATCATAAAGTTTTGATATTCCAATTACATAGTGGCGATAAAGTGAGTATTCAGAAAGTAGTAGTGCGATAAAAATTTTAGACACTCTAATTATCTCTTGTATGTGTAGCTATAGCTGTTTTAAGAAATCTTGGGATTTGCTGTGTCAACTCTAAACTACCTACCTATCCATCCATATTTTAAATACTTTGGACTTTTCTTCACTGAGTGCAACAACTTTGTCCGGATTTGATTTCAATCTGACCATGTACTTGGAAGATTTATATTTCACAATGGATTGAATGGCATCAAAATGAAAAATCACTTGCCTATTTGCTCTGAAAAAGATCATTGGATCCAACATGTTTTCTAGTTCGACTAATGGTATAATGGAAGGTATCCTTTTACCACAAATCAGGTGAATATACGTCATTTTATGCGAACTTTCGATATATTCTATCTCATCTATTTTGATGTTAATAATTTGTTTACCCATCGAAACCTGAAATTGAGATTTAAAATGGGATGTTTTAGGTTCTTCTGCCAATGTCATTATTTTTTTGGCTTTTTCAATAGCCTCCCATAAATGTTTTTTTTCAATAGGCTTTACCAAAAAATCTGTCACGTTTTTCCTAAATGCTTTGACCGCAAAATCTTTTTTATAAGTGGTAATTATAACATTTTTACAATATTTACTGACATCTATTTGGTCAAAAACATTCAAACCTTCAAAATAAATATCCATAAAGATGACGTCTACTTTAGCTGGATTTCCTACCCAATATTCTTTGAAGGATGCTAAGTTGCAAAACTGATGACTCACTTGAATATCATAGTCCAATTCCATGAAAAAAGTATGCAATTCACGAGCATCCGCTTCATTATTATCCAAAATAATTGCTGTCATTTTTTAAAAATTATCTCCATTTACCAAATAACATAATGACATTAAAATCCTTTAAACTGAACATGAAAAGTAACTATCCCTGCGGACAATCCATCACTTCTATCATACAAGGCCCCTCTTAATTCTAACTGACTGATAGAAAAAAGATTAGCTATCGATTTGTATGGAGTATGTCTGATACCTATACCATAAAATTGACTAGCAAAGGCTGATAAATCGTAGTCACTGCTAAAAAATTCAGCACCTACTAAATTTTCCTTGAATGGTGCAAAATGATCGATTGCTGTCTGATGATAATACCTATAAAATGGTGAGATAGAATAAGCAGATGATACTTTAACAGGCAACTCTATATGTGCTGTGTGAGATTTCATGCCCCAATCATCTTGATAATACCTATAAAATGATCTAATAATCAATCGTTCGCCTATAAAATAATTTGCCCTGATTCCGATAGGTATTTTAAATCTTGATCCAGGTAAGTTTTCTCTCAATAAGCTACCATCATTCATATATACCCGATGAAAAGGCGTACTCAGCAAGCCAGATTGATAAGCAAAATCTAAGGTCAATGCCAGTTGAAATCGTTTAGAAATCACCTGAGAGAGTGTCATGGACAAATCATAAGTATTTCTGGCTGCATTGCCTATTTCTCCTTTTTTTTGTTGTCTAGAAGGTAAGTTAGCTCTAAACTCTGAAGGAACGATTTGGCTGTAAGTATCTAAAAAGACATTGATTTTGGCACCGAACTCTGTATTTTGACTTTTTGACTTTTTATTAAAGTTAAATCCTCCACCTATCGATGTGTAATCATACTCTTTTGAAAAAGCAACATTTCCACCTAAGACAAGTCCAGTTTTTTCATTTTCAACACTATAATTTAAGGAAGGATATACCCTAACATCAGATGATGAAGCCGAAGAAACTTTCATATCTATTTTATCTGAAGAAGCTGACGTATAATAATCTACCCCAAACTCGGCACCATAGGTATATTTTTTACCACGACCGTCATATCTATTGAGTTTCAAGTCGATGACATTGGCAAAATCAGATAACTTTTCTGTCCCTACGCCACCTGTGATGGCAGAATGATTGCCTTCTTGATGGTAATAGGATGACATGATATTGGCTTCTTCAAAGGATAAAGCTTTCTTCTTATATAGCATTGTAGAGTCCATAATAAAACTCTGAGCATATATCTGAACCAAGGAAAAAAGCAAGCCCAATAAACTTAAATTTATTTTTAACATCTTATTGTTTCGTTATATTTAATTGCAGCCACAGCCACCACCACTTTTGCCTCCTGTGGCACCAGCAGATCCTTCTCTGTACAACTGAAAATTGATTTCTAATTTCTCTAACTTGCGGAGTGTCAATAACATTTCACCATCGCTGAGATATGCTTTTTCTGAAGGTTTTACGGTACTGCATGAAGTTAACCATAGTAAGCTTACCACAAGAAATCCCAATCCTAGATTGTGTTGTCTATTTTGTATGAACATCTATTTGAGTTTTATATTTTTTGAATAATACATTTTATCATTTTCATCTATTAAAATGGCTTCAATGCCTACCATTTGATTGACCATATGAAGACCAGCTTCACGTCCCATAACAATGATCGGCGTTGTAAGTGCATCTGCCAATTCAGCGTTTCCACATATGATGGTCACTGACTTCAAACCTTGCGCAGGCATACCAGTCTGGGGATCAATAGTGTGAGAATACCTCTTACCATCGATGACCACAAACTTTTCATAATCGCCACTTGTAGCAACAGACTTGTTACTGATCTCAAACTGACTGAAAAGATGTTGTTTGTGATTTGGGTCTGCGATACCGATTGTCCAAGGTCGACCGTTTATCTGATGTCCCCACGCAGTCAAATCTCCTGCTGCATTCACAACACCACTTTTTACCCCCATAGAGATCATGACTTTTTTTGCCACTTCTGCTGCATACCCTTTGCCAATGCCACCAAAACCAATCCTCATACCTCGTTGCTTTAGAAAAACAGTTTTGTATTCGAAATTAAGTAATAGATTGCGATAATCAACCAATTTCACAGCTTTTTTGGCCAACTTTGGATTAGGCAACTTTGTCATCTTGATATCAAAATTCCAATATTTCTTATCTACAGATCCGTAAGTAATATCAAAAGCACCTTGGGTCAGCACAGATATGCGTTGACACCTGACCAAGAGCTTAAATACTTCCTCAGGGACTTGCATAGGAGTCATACCTGCCTTTTTATTGATCAAAGCAGTGATGCTATCATCAGAAAAAGTGGTTAACAACTGCTCAATTCTTTTAACTTCTTGAATCGCTTTTTGTACGGCCAGTTGACATATATCCAAAGACTCATGGACCGCTGTAAATTCAAACTGATTGCCCATGAGTTTTAAGGACTCAGTGTGCGAGATATCAGGTCGTATCACTTGTTCAGTCATCATCACCATCTTCAGCTGCTGGCGCAGGGTTTTGTGTACCATTATACCCTACCCTAATCTCTGTATGTCTGATCTCTCCTCCTGATGTACCTGTCGCTTTGCCAAAATATAAACCAGCTAATACTAGACATAAGACTGCTATGGCAATATAATTCGCAAAAGACTTTTGTTTCCAGTTTGCCCAGAATCCGATCAATGATACAAAACCTAATATGTAATTGATGATGGCCAAAGTTTCTGCCTTCTCTTCGTGTTCATGGATAAGTGCATCTGTAACATCAGGTAGTTTTTCAGCGATTTCTTCTGCTCCTTCACCTGTGTACATGGCAGGAAAGGTTAATACGGCACCCAATACAAAAACACCAAAAGCAGTACGTTTTACAACGTCTGACTTAGTCAGAAAACCTACAAGCAAGATCAACATGCCTATTATGGGAACAATAATCGGAAAATGGTTAAATACTAAGTGCAAATGTGCGTCGTTCATGATAAAATATTTTTTAGTTATGAAATGCTATTGGTGGTAGTACGGCTTCAAGACGTGCTACCGCTTTTTATATTTATGGTTTAAAAAGTAACTTATCTACCCAGCTATTTGTACACCAATCAGGCTACCAATACCATAAGTAATTGCAGCAGCTGCCAAGCCGAACAATACTTGTCGCATACCAGAGTACCAAACAGACTTTCCTGTAAATAATGTGATGGCTGAGCCTATGATAAATAATCCTAAAGCACTCAATATTGTACTAAATATGACTGCCTTAAATCCTGTAAAAAAGAAAAATGGGATTACCGGAATGATGGCACCTATTGCAAATAATAAAAAAGAAGTTACAGCTGCTTCCATGGCTGATCCTTTCAGCTCTTCATGATTGATACCTAATTCTTCTTTAACTAGTAAAGCATGTGCTTTGGATGTATCCTTGATGATTTCTGAGGCCATCTCTTTCGCTTGATTTTCTGGGATACCTTTAGCCATATAAATAAGGGTGATTTCTCTTTCTTCTCCATCAGGATTCACTTCTAGTTCTTCCATTTCGAGGTTCATCTGATTTTCATACAACTCTTGAGAACTTTTTACTGAAATCCATTCGCCCAATGCCATTGATAATGCACCTGCCAATAATCCCGCCATACCTGCCAACAAGACTTCGCTGTTACCACTAGTAGCTCCTGCAATACCCATCACCAAACTAAAATTGGACACTAAGCCATCATTGCCACCTAGTACTGCCGCTCTTAATGCATTACCACCCACAGATCTGTGTCGTTTTTCAAATCTTGCTAAACTTGATCCAGAGACCTTTGTCTGATTGTCCAATATGTTTTTTAGAATGGATACATGGGCCGTATCCGAGATAGCCTGATCTGAGTTTCCAGCCTTTTTGCGTGCTTGAATAATAGAAGACGACAAACTCTTTTCCGTGTCCATCAGAATACCTAAGATGTAATCATATCCCAATATTTTACCTATAAACCGCAATGTTTTCGCTCGACCTGATGGTGATGGAAATGGTTCAGGTGGCATATTGTTTTTAGCCATAAATGCTAATGCATGACTTCTTTCTATATCACTCATCTGACGGAAAATCTCCGCAACATTTGGATCTTCTTCATGGGTGGCAAGTATATCATACAAAAAACTGGCATCTACTTCGGTCTGAATATTTTTAAGGGTCATCTTTATTTTACTTTAAGATAAAGCAAAGGTATAGGATTAAATAGCTTACCTTTAAAAATAAGGTTTAAGATTGGCTTAAGATTTTATAGATGTACTACTTAATCCTATTTTAAAGCAATGAAAGCGGTAATCAAAAAAATAAAACCACAAGAACGCAAGCTCGAAGAGAACTCTTTTTTTAGTTTCTTACTTTTTTAATTGCAGAATTGAATTGTTTTACCTGCGTCTTTTTTAATTTTCCTATGACGTTTGATTTAAATATCTGAAACCTTATCTTCTGGAATTTTTTCACTTCTAAAAACCCTTTTAATTACTTTTAAATCACTAGAATACCATATGGTAGTTGTATCTACGTAGATGACTAAGAGCTGAGCTGACGTTGGGTTAAGCGTATGGTTAAAAATTTTCTTAATTGCTAATCAAAAGGTTATGGTTCTGTCGATAAAAGAATTAATGAGTTTAGCCTGTCTGCCGGCAATGTAAAAGAAAGACAGGTGCACTAAATGATGAGATCATTGTGATGTCATGTTCATAAGATATTGATTATAAGGCAATCAGAATTTAAACATACTCTAAGTTGATTTAAAGTCAATACTACTTTTCTATTATTATCATTTCTGTCTTGAAAGCACCACCTAATGAAATCTTAACAAAATAAACACCTGAATATAAAGATTGAATATCGATATCAACTTTATTTTGGCCTACTCCTAGTATGTTCTCCTTTAATAACTTACCATAAACGTCATACAATTTAATACTTAAATCTTGAGTCCACTCCGAAAAGTATTGAAATAATAAAATACAAATATAGGATAAAAAATGGACACATGTTATAAATTTGTGATATCAAAATATATATAAACAGGATGCTCAAGAAATCACCGAAAAACCAACAGTTG
>JBGSOH010000101.1:0-24223 GCA_041739205.1 Saprospiraceae bacterium | reverse complement strand
ATCAAAATAACTCTGCTGTACCACATAGTGCAACAGATACTAAAGTATATTAATCAAGAAATCATTTTGTTAACCTACCCGCCCAAGAGTACTATTTTATGCAAAATTTAAAAAATAGCACTTTTCAGAGGGGACTCAAGGTTTAAGTTTTTTATAATTCTAGCAAAAAATTTCCTAAACTATAGCTAAACAATGAATAATTTGAAATTGAATAATTTATTATAATTGACTCAGTCTTTATAATCCCCTAAAAAAAATTCAGCCCCAACGCCTTACTCAAGGGCGCCAGGGCTGAAAAAACTCAAAACTCCAATCTCATGTCTCCCTATTCAGGAACTTTTCTGCCAAAAAATCGCTTTAATAGCATAGATACAAAGTAACTTACGATCGTTCCTAGTGCTGCCATCAAACATGTCGTTACCAAATCTGACGTGCTGATGCTTGCCCAAAGGCCCGTAATGCTGCCGCCTGCCATGCCTACCTGATGATTATGACTCATCTTCCGTAGATTTTGGCTCAGGTGCATCTTCTTGGAGGATCGTCAGTTGGCTCACTGCCGTCACCACGCCACCCGCTGTCACTAAGTATCCGCTTATCGTGATCAATGTTGCTGGCAGGGTGATCGGCGCAGTGAGTATCGCTGTACCTACAGCGCCTATCACTAGACCTACATTCCTAAGTATTTTGAAAAATTTTGGGGTGGGAGATGCCCACCTTTGCATGATTGTGCCCATAACTACAAATTTTAAGCGTACAAAAATGAATACCTACTTGTCTGATGTTCCGTAGCAATACATGAAGTGCCACCCGTGAGTACATTCCATATAGACCTCTGACTTCCATGACCGGAGCGATACAGCCCCGAAGCTCTTTTTTGGCGTAATTGGCGGGGTGGAAGAGGATCCACGCCCGTCCAGGTACATTTTCTACCAGCAAGTGGTCGTCATACTTTTCTGTATGACGGTGCTGAAGTTTGTACTCGCCCTCAGGTATGCAAGACTCGTTTGGCTTGTTGTGTAGCCAAGGCAACTCTATGCTTTGGCAGATCTCCACATCGTTAAAAAACATGCGGCCCACAGTCGCCTCGTCCCCATACGTTCTCACCAGTTCGATCACTGCATTCATCCTTACGGTATAGCAATGATGTCGGCAGCATTATGCGCACCATTTTGGAGAAGATAATCGATGCCATTCACCGTTTGGTAGAATACGATCGACAATACAAACACATCGATACCCGTTCCGGCAGGTGGTGCTGCGTGCGTGAGCATCACATCGGTAATTGCCGTGTCCAGTCCCAACTTCACTTGATTCGTTTGTGAGACGGTTGCCTTGTTCGTTTCAAAATCTATCTTAGCCCAGTATGCCTTGATACCTACCGTATTGGCACCGATACCGCCTAGCGTATCGAAGGCAGGTGCTACACCCATAATGCTGACCTCCCCTGTGGCAGTATCCAGCGTGTATGGCTTTTGCAAGATGGCAGAGATTGATTTTGTGGCATTAAAACTAAACCCATTTAGGTGGTTTTTACCTTCGGCACTTTGAATGCCGATTGCGACTGTACGATATCCCCTTGCAGAGACAGAATCAAGATTTTTGATCCTTGTAAGAACCCTAGACAGTCGAGACGTCAGGTATTGCACCCTGATGTTTTGACCCAAATCCCCGAAAGCATCACGAATAGTTTTGGACGCTGTTGCCAGCATCGCAAACTCCGCATTGTTTTCTCGAATACGAACCAGTTTCGGATCGGAAGCTATCCTTTCCTTACTGAGACCCCCTTTGCGTTTTACAACGCCAGTGTTTTTGACGACGGTGATATCATCTACTGTACCCTCAAATTTGAACAAGCTACTTAATTTAGCCATGACAAAAAAATTTAAATGGTGAAATAATGCCCAAAGATATGGTCGGTTTTTTGTCAATGTCAAGCCACCCTGTCCCATTTGTCCCCTTTTGTCCCATTTGTCCACATTTGTCCTATTTTGTCCCAAAATGACCATTTTGTCCGCTTTTGTCCCATTTGTCCGTTTTTGTCCATTTTGTCCCAAAATGTCCCATTTGTCCACTTTTGTCCAGTCTAAGAATAGTTATTTCAAAAGAAAATGTTAAAGTTTTCCTACAAAGCAAATAGACAATACACGTTTTCATTTTTCATTCGTTATGATCTTAATAGCAAACTATTCTAACACTTTTAAATTTTTAACAATGAGTCTTTACCGTTTTTTGTCTACTTTCACCACCACAACTACCTATCTCCTCCATAGATACTCCGTAGCTACTCCCTACACGTTCCCTACATGCTCCGTACACGTTCCGTATGCAATCCCACCGAGTTCCCACCGAGTTCCAACTGAGTTCCCACCGAGTTCCCACGAGTTCCCACTGAGTTCCCACTAGATCCCACTAGCGTCGACTGAGCATTCTGTTTAAATGTTAAATCAACTAATAAAAGTGTATCCCATTTTTAAATATACCCTAATTTAAAATTCATTTTGTCCACCTTCAGGGTCGGGGTAAAACAAAAGGAATTTTAAACTAATTGTAATTTTAATGATAAATCAACTTAAAGATCAAAATACCCCAAATGATCAATGACCATGTATTTAATTTATCTTAAAACTTATTAAATATTTTTAGCTGTATGAAAAGTACAAGTAGGAATCTTAGAAGCGCTATCTACCCAAAAGATATCGCCATCATTACTGGAAAAAGCTCAAAGAGCGCTAGTCGTATTATTGCCAAAATCCGAGCAGACTTAGGTAAAGAACCCAATCATATCCTGACAGTGAAGGAGTTCTGTAATTATTCAGGGCTGAATTTAGACGACATCCTAGATACTTTGAATTTGTAGTTAGTTACTGAGGTAATAGTTTCAGTAAAATGAGTTGTTGTAGTCATCTCAAAAAGTATGTTTAAATTTTTAATGTTCTTAAAAATTAGCGTTCCACATAATCCATAAAATAATCATCGAATTTGGTAAACTCGATATAAAAATTATTTGGAATATTAAGACACAACTAACTGATTATAAAGCACTAAAAACCTAAACATACTATTGTTCATTATTTATTTTCTTACAAGCTATATTCGCCAGCAGCGATCAAAACGCCAGCAATTTTACGTCTGTTTTCTTTGACATTTTGCAATGGATATTTAGTAAACTTTCTTAATCCACTGATGAAGGCACCTTGCATTTCAGGAGCTACAAACGAAGCAATAGCATCCGTAGCTTGTTTGGTAACTCTGCTCGTAGCATCGTGCAAATGGGTACGAAGGATGGCATTGTACAAGTCAATATCTTTATCAGGATAAGAAGCTGCAATTTTCATCACACGCATCAATGTACTCTCAGCATTAAATATTTCTGTGATGATATCAGCAAGATTCATTAATATCTCTTGCTCCGTTTTAAGATTCAACTGACCAGACATAGCTTGTTGTGCCGCAGTGCCAAGAAGCATGATCAGCACTTTTTTGAAATTAGCTACTGCTTGTTGTTCCATTGCATAATCTCCCACAAAAACTTCTGATGGTGATGTACCATTCATAAGTTCATTTTGTACAGCCATACCAGGTGTCATGAGGTCCAGTTCTCCTTTCATCGCACTTTTAAGTATTGTACTGAGCATGACCATACGATTGATCTCATTAGTACCTTCGAATATACGATTGATTCTTGAATCTCTATATGCTCTTGCTATAATTCCTTCTTCTGAATATCCCATACCTCCGAATATTTGTACAGTTTCATCCACCACATAATCAAGCGTTTCTGACCCTATGATCTTAATGATCGAACACTCAAGGGCGTATTCTTCAGCAGCTTCAAGTTTTGATTTGGCAAAGTCACTGCCTGCGTCTTTAAAGTTTATTTCACCATTTTGGATGAGTTGAGCAGTTCTATATACGGCTGTCTCAGTCACAAAATTTCTAATAGCTTGCTCTGCTAATTTGTATTGAATGGCACCAAAAGACGATATAGGTGTTTTAAATTGCTCCCTTTCATTGGCATATTGGATACCAACACTTGTTATTTTTTTACAACCACCTAGACATGATGCTCCCAATTTGAATCTACCAGTATTGAGTACATTAAAGGCGATCAAATGGCCTTTTCCAACCTCACCCAATAAATTTTCTTTAGGTACTTGTACATTCTCCATAAAGATTTGACGGGTAGAAGATCCTTTGATACCAAGCTTTTTTTCTTCAGCACCTAGTGTAAAACCTTCCATTCCTTTCTCCAATATAAATCCTGTAAACTTATCACCATCTACTTGGGCAAATACGGTAAATATATCTGCAAACCCTGCATTTGTAATCCACATTTTTTGACCATTCAGTATGTAATGTGTTCCTTCTGCATTCAGTACTGCAGTAGATTTTGCAGACAATGCATCCGAACCACTTGATGGCTCTGTCAGACAATAACTAGATTTAAGTTCTCCTGTGATAAGTTTTGGAAGGTATTTTTGTTTTTGCACTTCAGTACCATAATACAAAATAGGCAACATCCCGATGCCTGTATGCGCATTGTAACTCACACTAAAAGAGCCTGATGGTCCCACTTCTTCGCCTATGATGGTATTGGTGATATAATCAAGATTGCTACCACCTAGAGATTCTGGCATATGTGTACCTAATAATCCGAGCTCTGCAAATTTATCAAGAATGGAAGGAATCAACCCTTCTTCTAGTTTTTCTATCCGCTCTACATAAGGATGTATTTCCTGCTCTACAAAAGACTTGACAGTCTCCTTGACCATGAGTTGCTCTTCATTAAAATCTTCAGGAATAAAAAGATCCTGATAATTACTATCTTTAATAAGGAATTCGCCTCCTTTTAGGGTTACATTTTCTGTTATTGTGGCCGACATATCTAATGGTTTTTTAAAATTTAACTCAAAGTTAAATTATTTAAATTGATTTGTCAATAGTTTTAGTCATTAATTTTATAATTATATTAAATACAGTTGATTATCGATTTATAATAACTATACTTAGTGTTAAGAATATATGTATATTATTGGTACTTAATATAGCATTAATATAGACTAAAACATAGGCCATGGATATTTCATGGCTGACTTATTGAGGGAAGTACTATCTTTACAGAAATTTGTTGCACATGAAGTTTTTTGTTTCTTTATATCTTTTATTTTTTATCCAGATAAACTTATCCGCTCAGGTAAATTTTACAAAGTCGGACCTTCCCATCATCCTTATCAATACACAAGGTAAGGAAATTAAAGACGACCCTAAGATTACTGCCCAAATGTCAATCATATACAATGGACCAGGCGTAGAAAATAAAGTTACGGATACACCTAATGAGTATAATGGTCTCATTGGCATTGAGTTTCGTGGATCGTCATCTCAACAGTTTCCTAAAAAACCTTTTGGTCTAGAAACCATCACCGCTGATGGTGAAAACAATAATGTTTCTCTGTTAGGAATGCCAGAAGAAAACGATTGGATACTTAATGCTACTTACAATGACAAATCACTGATGCGCGATATGTTGACTTACATCTTAGGTGGGTCTATTATGGATTATACAACTAAGGGACGATACTGCGAACTAGTTATCAATGGTCAATATGAAGGCGTGTACATCTTTATGGAAAAAATCAAACGAGACAAAAATAGGGTTGATATTAAAAATATTGATCCTGTGGACATAAGTGGCGATAAACTGACAGGCGGATATATTTTAAAGATAGATAAAGAAACTGGATCAAATAGTGGAGAAGGATGGATCTCTCCGTACAAACCTTACCCAAATGCATGGCAAAACACCTTTTTCCAACTTGAATTCCCCAAAATCGAAGACATAAACAGTCAACAAAAAGCATATATCCAAAACCATATCAATAAGGTAGAAAATTCAATTATTGCAAGTAATTTTAAAGACCCTTTGACAGGATTTCGTCAGTATATTGATACAAAAAGTCTTATGGATTATATCATTATGAATGAACTGACCAAAAATCCAGATGCTTACAGGTTGAGTACTTTTTTTTATAAAGACAGGGACAGCGAAGGCGGTAAAATAAAGTTTGGACCAATATGGGATTTTAATCTAGGATTTGGCAATGTAGATTATTGTACCCAAGGAGATCCAAATGGATTGGTCATTAGTTCATTCAATAATGTCTGTAGAGACGATTATTGGGTTGTACACTTTTGGTGGAATAGGTTTCTCCAAGATGAAAGCTTTTATAAAGACCTAAAGCTTAGGTGGAAAGAACTTAGGACAAATCAATTGTCAAAAGACAGAATGCATTTTGTCATCGATTCTATCGCACTATTAGTGGACCAATCAAAAACTAGAAATTTTCAAAGATGGCCTGTCTTGGGACAATATGTTTGGCCAAATTATTACGTAGGAAATACTTATCAGGAAGAAGTCATGTACTTAAAAAACTGGGTGAATAACAGAATTGACTATCTTGATATTGTGTGGAAAATAGATAGTAGCAACATAGAGGAATCTCCAAACTCTTTATGTACATTCAAACCTAATCCTGCAGTAGATAATGTTCAAATTCAGTTTTATAAAGAATTTGACAAGGATATAAATATAAAACTATTCAACATAAAAGGTCAACAATTTGAGCCTAAATATTCTATACAAAATAAGAACCTAATTGATCTTGATATTTCAATGTTGCCCATAGGTATGTTTCTTCTTCAAGTGAATGATGGAACTAAGTCATTTGTTGAAAAAATAGTAAAACAATAGTCTTCTCCTTACATGAAAGGCAATTTGTCATCACCCATTAAAAATGTACTTGTAATCTCAATAGCTGCTCTTTGTGCTGTTGCTTTTTGGTATATAAACCCATTAAGCTTGGCAAATAATGCATCGACGGTGCTTTCCATTGCAATCCTCATGGTAAGTTTATGGGTTACAGATGCTTTGCCCATGCCAGTTGTTGCTATATTACCGCTGATATTATTTCCATTATTAAAAATTTCTACATTAGAAGAAACATCAAAGTCTTATGCTAATCCGGTTATCTTCTTATTTTTTGGAGGGTTTATGCTAGGATTAGCCATAGAAAAATGGGATTTGCATAAAAGAATAGCACTCAATATTATCAAAAAAACAGGTACCGGTGGAGACAAAATAGTCTTAGGTTTTATACTTGCAACAGGCCTATTGAGCATGTGGCTGAGCAATACTGCCACGACTATGATGATGTATCCTATTGCGCTTTCTGTAATCGCAGTTATTTCACAAAACAAACAAGAAGGGGCAAATTATGGTCACTTCAACCTTACCATAATGCTTGCTATTGCTTATGCTGCCAATATAGGAGGCATTGCCACCATCATCGGTACTCCTCCTAATGTGGCATACATAGGTTATTTTCAGAGTAAATATAACACTGACCTTGATTTTATGTCATGGATGTTATTGTGTACACCAATAGCCATTTTATTATTGATAGCCCTTTATTTTGTAATGGTAAAATGGCTGTATCCCAATCACATAAAATACGACCTAAGCTCTCAAAACCTTATGCATGATCAGATAAAAACCTTGGGACCCATCACCATTCCTGAACAAAGAGTACTCATTGTTTTTATAGTTACTGCTGTCATGTGGATATTCAGATCGTTAATAAATAACAGCCAGCAACTTTTCAAACTAGATGATACCATCATAGCGCTGATGGCAGCCCTAGCTTTGTTTGTCATACCATCAGGAGTCAAAAAATCTTCAGAAAAAGAAACTGCTTTATTAGTTTGGTCAGACACAAATAAAATGGCATGGGGTATTTTATTACTATTTGGTGGTGGGATTTGTCTAGCAGAAGCGTTAGAAAAAGTGGGTCTAATACAGATACTTGGTCAATGGTTATCAGACAGTACGACGAATATCTTTTTGCTTGTTTTTATGATAGCAGTAATATCTATTTTATCAGTGAGGTGATGAGCAATGTAGCACAAGTCATCGTCTTTGCACCTGTTGTATCATCAATGGCAGACGCTATGAATATCAATCCATTACTATTAGGTATACCAATGACGCTAGCAGCCAGTTGTGCAGGAATGTTACCTATGGGCACTCCACCGAATGCCATTGTATTTGCAAGCAATCACATCAAAATGATAGAAATGATAAAGGTAGGTTTTGTTATGAATCTAATCGCTATAGTGCTCATTACCTTATTTGTTTGGTATGGTGTGCCTTTGATCTTTTAAGGAGATTATATTTAACTGACAATAGTTTTATTTTAATTTAAGAAAGCTTTTTCCTAGCTTAATATAATATTTGGTTCCATTTGTCGGAAAAAGAAAATGATTCTCAATATTAAACCTATATTTGAACCAAAATATTAATTCATTCGATATGAAGTTATCCATACAATTCCTGTTTTTCATACTTGGTTCTTTCTCAATAATTCATGCCCAAGAGCGCTCTAACCATGGCAAAAAATTTGAGCAACTCGATAATATGCTCCGATCACCCAATGAATATCGTGGTGCAGATGGAGCTCCAGGACCTAAATACTGGCAACAAAAAGCAGATTACAAAATAAATTGTACACTTGATATCAAAGAGCAACGTATTGATGGATCTGAAGTCATAACTTATCATAACAACTCTCCTGTTGACCTTCCATATCTATGGGTACAGCTAGATGAAAATGAACACCAAAGTTCTAGCACAAAACACCACATGAACGCATCAAAAATGTTTGATGTGATGAATGAAGGTGCATTAGAACGATTGGAGGCAACAAGCCAATTGGACAAATATGGAGTCAATATCAAAAAAGTCGTTTCTGATAAAGGAACTCCTCTAAAATATATTATCAATGAAAGTATGATGAGAATAGATCTGCCTACACCATTGAAAGCAGGTAAAAAAGTCACATTCAGCATTGATTGGTCATATTATATGATAGATCGGATGAAGACACCTAGTTGGGGAAGAGGTGGATATGAATATTTTGCAGATAACAAGAATTACCTTTATACAGTGGTCCAATGGTTTCCGAGAATGTGTGTCTATAGTGATTTTGAAGGATGGCAAAACAAACAGTTTCTTGGTACAGGCGAGTTTGCACTCACTTTTGGAGACTATGAAGTCAATATCACACTACCATCAGATCACGTGGTAGCTGCAACTGGTGAATGCCAAAACTATAAAGAAACATTGACGCCAACCCAATATAACAGATGGACCCAAGCACAATCTGCCAAAACTCCTTTACTAATCGTAAATCTTGATGAAGCAAAAGCAAACGAAAAAACACCAATTGCTACAAAAACAAAAACATGGAAATACAAAGCTAAAAATGTACGTGATTTTGCTTGGACTGCTAGTAAAAAATTTGCTTGGGATGCCATGCCTCACTACAATGAATTGGGTCAAAAAGTAATGTGTATGAGCCTTTATGGCAAAGAAGCTTATCCTATTTATAACAAATACATTACTAAGGTTATCGACCATACGCTAAAGACTTATTCTAAATATAGCATACCATATCCTTATCCTGTAGCGATCTCTGTGGAAGCTGCCAATGGTATGGAATACCCAATGATCTCATTCAATCCTGGTCGAGCAGAAGATGATGGCACTTATACGGAAGGTTCAAAAAGAGCTGCTATTTTGGTAATTATACATGAAGTAGGTCACACTTATTTTCCTATGATTATCAATAGTGATGAACGACAGTGGGCTTGGTTTGATGAAGGTATCAACAGTTTTATGCAGTTTCTCACTGAGCAAGAATGGGACAATGATTTCAAATCTGAAGGAGGAGTACCACACAACATAACGGAGTACATGTCTCGTCCAAAAAATAAGTTGGAACCCATCATGACTAATAGTGAAAACATCATTGATTACGGTAATAATGCGTATGATAAGCCAGCCACAGCCATAAATATTCTCCGAGAAACGATCATGGGAAGAGAGCTTTTTGATTACGCATTTAAAGAATATTGTCGTAGATGGGCATTCAAACATCCTACACCAGATGATTTTTTCCGTACGATGGAAGAGGCAAGCGCCATGGATCTAGATTGGTTCTGGAGAGGATGGTTTTATAGTATAGATGCTGTGGATGTTTCCCTTGACAGTGTCGCTTGGTACAAACCCGATCTTGAAAATGATCCAGAGAAAAAGATCGACACCATGAAAAACGTCATCAAAAAACCATTAGATTTCCTTACTCGTCAACGAAACAGAGCCCAGTTTGGGCAGTTTCCTGTAGAAAAAGACAGTACAGTATTTGATTTTTACAATACCTATCGACCTTGGGAAACAGAAGATTCTGTAGATATTACTATTCAAATGAAGTATGACAGCCTCTTTACACCTGAAGAAAAACAGCAAAAATATGGCGATAAAAACTATTACGAACTTCATTTTAGCAATAAAGGCGGACTTGTGATGCCTGTGATTATTGAATGGACATTTGATGACGGTAGCAAGGAAGTAGAGCGCGTTCCTGTAGAAATATGGCGAAAAAACGAAGAGAAGTTTACCAAGGTATTTGTCAAAAAGAAAGAAGTAACTTCTATCATCATTGACCCAAACAAAGAAACCGCAGATATCGATGAGTCTAATAACAACTGGCCAATCAAAGAATTGCCTACACGCTTCCAATTATTCAAACAGCATAAGTATAAGGAGAAACTAAATCCAATGCAGAAA
Organism: Saprospiraceae bacterium; assembly: GCA_041739205.1. Taxonomy (GTDB): domain Bacteria; phylum Bacteroidota; class Bacteroidia; order Chitinophagales; family Saprospiraceae; genus OLB9. The sequence goes on along the minus strand of JBGSOH010000101.1, from coordinate 13,539 downwards.
GCGGCTCAAAAGGAATTAAAGCCCTAATGAGCTAATGAAAGTTATGTTACAATTTGCAACTTAGCAAATTGTAACATGATTCTTTTTTCTTGATTCTCGTCTAGTCCATCGAAGACTATTGATGCTACAAGTCGCTCGTCTACACTCATGACTTTGCCTTGACCAAATTTTAAGTGAATGACTTCCATACCTGGTTTTATATCATTTGGGTTGGCTGCTACGAAGTCATCCACATTGACAGAAAGCATTGGTTTTTTGCTTCCCAATGGTTTGAAATTACCCAAGATCTTAGGTTCAGGAAATTCAGGTTTTTTATAAATAGAAATAATAGAATCCAAATTTCTGTCTGAAATCTCTTCCAAAAATCTACTCGGATCATTAAATCTCATGTTTCCATATTGGTATCTGCTATGCGCATAAGTCAGACACAATAACTCTTCAGCTCTAGTGATCGCCACGTAAAACAACCGTCTTTCTTCATCTACTTGATTGCCCTCTGCAAGCGCCATGAAACTTGGAAATAAATTTTCTTCGAGTCCAACCACAAAAACTGATTTGAACTCCAATCCTTTGGCTGAGTGTACGGACATAAGTGTGACGGTATCTGGATTTTCTTCCTTGGTATCAGCATCCGTCATAAGTGAAATGGTCTGCAAGAAAGTGGACAAACTCTTGTCCGTGTTCATCTCCTCACCAACTTGTATTTCGTCATCATCCACAAACTCTTTTATACCATCTAGTAAGGATGTGATATTTTCTAACCTACCAAGACCTTCTACACTTTTATCTGCTTTGAGCAACTCTATGATGCCACTATTTCTAGCGATATAATCTGCAATTTCATATGCGTTTGACTTTGCTGCTTTGGCTTTAAATGCGTGGATTAATTGAACAAAATCACCTATACTTTTGCGAGAACGCTGGTTAAAATCTATCTTTGTCAGCACTTCCCACATGCTCATGTTGTTATCATCAGCTAGTTTGGATATATTTTCTATAGTGCTTTCACCGATTCCTCTTCTTGGATAATTAATGACTCTTTTGAGTGCTTCATCATCTTTGTCATTAATGGTCAGGCGCATGTAGGCAATCAAGTCTTTTACTTCTTTTCGAGCATAAAAAGAAAGCCCACCATATACCCGATACAAAATATTATGACGTCGCAGTTGCTCTTCAAAAATCCTAGACTGACCATTGGTTCTATACAATATGGCTATTTCCTTATTCTGAAGATTATATCTGTTTTTTTGTTCGATAATGGTATCCGCTACCCGTTTTCCCTCTTCCGTTTCGGTAGAAGCTTTGATAATTTTTATTTTATTGCCTTCGATACGGTCTGTCCATATCTTTTTCTGAATCTGTCTTTTGTTATGGTTAATGACTTCATTAGCTGCTTCTACTATAAACTGGGTGGATCTATAGTTTTGTTCTAGCTTGTACGTCTGCAAGTCTGGAAAATCATTCTCAAACTGAAGGATATTTTCTATTGTAGCACCTCTGAACGAATAGATACTTTGTGCATCATCACCTACAATACAAATATTATTTTTACTACCTGGATAAACAGAAAAAAGTTTTAGAATTTCATATTGCAAATAGTTGGTATCCTGAAACTCATCTACCATCAGATACTTAAATTGCATCTGATATTTCTCCCTCACTTGGTCAGGATTCTGGTATAACAACCGGAACATTTGTAACAATAAGTCGTCAAAATCCATAGCTCCTGCACGCATACACTTTGCAGCATATTTCTCATAAATGACATGTATTAATGGCCTTCTAGCCATCTTGTCGTATGCCATCAACTCTTCATTAGCTAGATATGCTTTTGGTGTGATCAGGTTACTTTTGGCGGCAGAAATCCTAGACCTTACGACACCCGGAGCATATACTTTTTTGTCCAGATTCATCTGTGTGATGATCTCTGTGATGACACTTTTAGTATCGTCTGTATCGTAAATCGTAAAGTCGTTTGGATAACCTATTTTATGCGCTTCTACCCTAAGTATTCTTGCGAAAAGTGAGTGAAACGTACCTGCCCAAACCCGTTGTGCTTTTGGTCCTACTACTCTTTCTATCCTGTCTTTCATTTCCCTCGCTGCCTTATTGGTAAAGGTTAGAGAAAGGATATTTCCAGGATTCACACCGAGATTTATCATATGTGCTATACGATAAGTGAGCACTCGGGTTTTGCCAGAACCAGGCCCAGCGATAACCATTACAGGTCCATCCAAAGCAGTAGCAGCCTGCCTTTGGATATCATTTAATTCGTCTAAATAAGAGTAACCAACATCTGTCATAAGGCCGCAAAGTTGATGAAAAAATACCAAAAATTACAGCTTACTCTGAACTTAATTGTAATGTACTGTTAAATTATTTGTCTTCTTCTACTGTTTCTGCTTCTTCGGACTGTGCTTCTTTTGCAAGTTTTGCTTCTCTTTTTGCTTCGATGGCTTCTACTTTTGCTAAAGCCTTGTCCCTTAACTTTTCTGCTTTTTCTTTATTCTTTACAGCTTTGTCTTTGTTTTTCTCAGCATTTAACTTATTTTTATAAGCATTTGCTTTTTTACCATCCTCATATGCGACAAGTGCTTTTTCTAATTTTTCTTCTGCTTCTAGGAGTAGCTCATCGGCCTTCACTACTTCTTTTTCAGCAAGTTTTAGTTCCTTTTCAGCAGCTTTGACTTTCTGGTCTAAATCCGCAGCTTTCGACTGAGCATTGATAAGTTGAGTGGATACAAATATACTTACCAAGATAAGCAAAAATTTTATGGACTTCATATTGTTTGTTTTAAAGATTATTGAAAGAAAAATGAATAAACATAACGGAATTACTGAATGGTTTATTATTGATAGTGTAAGCAATACTTTTATGCGTTTTAAAAAAGGACCAATTTTCAATTATTTTTGTCATTGTTGGTCCACGCTATTGGGAACTCGTCGGAACTCAGTCGGAATGCAGTGCTAACTCAGTCGGAATGCAGTCGAGTTACATACGGAACGTGTACGGAGTATATGTGGAACGTATGTTAAGTAACTACGGAGGATCTATGGAGGGTGAGTCAAGCATCTAAGAAGTACGTATGGACCAAAGGTTTGTATTAATCATCAAAACCTTCGCCAAAAAATTCTGTGATAGTTAACCCATGAATTTCTATGAGCTTTATTAAAGTTTTTATACTGATGTTAGCTCCATTTTCATATCTACCATATTGTGCTCTACCAATTTCATAAGTGTACGCAAATTGTTCATAGTTAGAAAAGCCCTTTAACTTTCTAAGAGACTTAAGCCTATTTCCAAGCTTTTCTAGATATTTTTTGTCTTCAATAACTGCCGATGACTTCATAGTGCAAAGAGAATACAAAAAGTATTTATATGGTACTACATATAAATTACACCATATATGAGACATTTTGGCATGGTTGTTGAAATACTATTCTTTGAAAATAAAAAAGAACAACCTAATATGAATACACATATCCATAATAATACTCGGCTAATTTTTTATAGACCAACAAAAAAGGTTAAAATACCTCCATAGTTACATCAAGAACTAATTTCAAAAAACCACCTACTATTTTTTAAATAATTAACAAATCATAATTTTATGAAAATATCATTAATTGCGATAATACTATCATCTAGTATAGCATCAATAAGTCAGGTCAATAGCCAAAATATTGACCTGCACCAAATAAGTTGTAGTTCTTTTCGAACGGAACACAACTTAGAAAAAAGCGAAGGATCGCTATATTCTGTTCAGCTAGAAAAGGAAATTAGCCCAAATTTATGGGTCGTTCTAGATAAAATAAGAACAGACCAGCCATTTTACATTTTCGAGAATTTAGAAAATGGAGTTTACAGGTCAACACTTGTAGAAACATTAATTAATGGAGAGAACAAACTAATTCAAACAAAAATTTCTGATCCCATCGAAATAGTATGTCTTGAAAACAGAACGGTTGTGTCCAAAGAAAATGAATTTGAAATATTTCCAAATCCTGCAAAAAATGAAATTTATCTGACAACAAGTGTTGTATATACCAAAGAAGATAAAGTCTCATATGAGATTACTAATTTGATCGGTCAGAAGTTTATGGATGGTGAATTTATTGGGAATAAATCAAATCTAGATCTTTCAAAATTTGAGAATGGTTCTTACTTTGTTACCTTATTAAAGGATAATAATATTTTAGGAACAAAAAAATTATTAATCACAAAAAATTAACATCATGAAAAAGATATTATTTATATTTGCCTTCATTTTAACGTGTGCAATTAATGCCAAAACACAATCAAGTGTCAACGCAAATGTTCTTTTAAATAAGAGTTATTTGAGTGCCGTTGAATCAAGCTCTGTTAATGTGAGGAATGCAAGTTATCTTTTGGATAACAATTATTCTAATAGAAGTACTTCTGGCTCCACTAGATTTCAAATTAATACCAAAAGTATCAGAAAACTTTCAGGCATTAAAATTTATCCTATGCTGACAACGAATTGTTATGTTTTTATTTCAAAAGCGCCTTTTTTCCACACAAATATTGAAGCACTCATCAGTGATCCATGGGTGACATACTTCAATATAACAGGTGGAAGTGGTAACACTTCATTTACTGGTTTACCCATTAACAATATTTATGGGCAGTATATTATGATACTTTCCACAAATGATGTGCCCTTGTTTATTGATGAAGTCGATATTTATGGTAATTCTGTGGATTTTAATCCTTCAGGATCTATTGTAGGGCCATTATTGTCTATTCCTTACGGAGACGGTGGACCGTGGATATGGCCTAATGATCCCCCTTCTTTTCCCCCATACATTGTAGGTCCTCCATTTGTCTGGACTCCACCATATACTGTCGGTCCCAATGGAACAGGAGTTTGGCCTTGGTGGTCTTCTCATGAGATTTGTAATGATGGTATAGACAATGATGGTAATGGCTTTACCGATTGCGACGATTACCCTTGTGGTGTGGGTTGGTTTAATGTTGTAAAAACAGATCCTACTTGCCCTATTTGCAATAATGGGAAAATATGTGTTTATTCTGGAAATCAAATTAAAAAAGTTAGCATAGATAATGGTGTATCGTGGGTTAATTTTCCACCCACACAGTTTTATTGTTTTGACAACCTTAGTGATGGTACCTATAATGTAAAACTTCAGACACAATATGGTTGTGAAGATGGAAAACCAGTAGTGTTGCAATCTCCAATAGGTCAATTAGAGATATGTGAGAATGGTGGTTTTGAAGAAGGTACGTTTAATAATTGGGAAGGAGGAACCGATGTTGTTTACCCTACGATTTTTTCTAACACAATCATTAATGCACCCCGACATCAAATAATGAATAACATGTTTGTTGATCCAAACGCCCCTTTTATTGTCGGAAATGGTGGGACTTATTCTGCTAGATTAGGTGATGGTGTAATAGGAAATAAGTCTCAAAAATTAACATATTGTAAAGTTATTGACAATGTTAGTTCGGATTTCTCATTTAATTGGGCTGCGGTTATGCAATTACCACCAAACCACCTTTCTGGATATTTTGAATATAGAGTATTTAATAAAAATTCAGGACAAACCATTCAGGGACCGACAAGAACCACTGCCCAAAGTCCCTTTTTACAAGATCTTGGAATGGATTTAAAAGCCATTGGTTGGACATGTGAAAAGATAGATTTATCAAATTTTATTGGTCAAGAAGTTTGTATAGAGTTCATAACATCCAATTGTACTTGCACTGGGCACTATGCATACGCATATATTGATGACCTTTGCGAAGCTGGATCTTTTGCTCCAGATCTAAATATAATATCAAATGAAACATATTGCTCTAACCAGAATATTGAAATTTCTGTCGAAGGAACAGGATTTCAACAATCTAATTGGAAAATAAGTCAAGTTGATGATTTAGGTAATGAGACAGGTGTCGTAGTAACCCCAATAATCAATAGTCCAACGGTTCCTTCAATTACAGATCTTATTGAATTATATCAATCAAATGGTGGCGGTAATATTGTTTGCCCTAAAACATTAAAACTTCAATTAACTGTTTATTCAGGAACGAATTGTGGTTCTTTTACAGCTGAAAAAAAAGTTAAACTTGTTTGCCCAAATTATAACATTGATTATTGTGACCCATTGTATTATTGTCTTGTTCAAAATCAAATACAAATACAAGGAATAAATGATTGTGACAACTGTAAATATGAATGGTCATCCCCAGAAGGTTTGAGTGGAATGATAAATACAACATTCAAATTTCCTACCCTGGATAGAAGTTTAAATGTTTTCGCTTTTGATAAAGAATATAATGTAACGGTAACCACACCTGAAGGGTGCGAATATGATGACACCTTTTCAATGCTTAAACCGGAGATAATTATTTCTGTTGACCCTATTGTTTTAAATAATCATTGTACTTATGATATAAATGGGGCCGTATCTCTCAACTTTGATGCGCCCATTGGGTTAATTAAAGCTAAAGCAACAAATGTTTTAACTGGTGAAATTATTGTAGTTCCACTTATTGGGACGGGTTCAAGTAGAACATTTCAAATTACCGTTAGTAGAGAAATAGAAACTCAATATGAAATTGTAGTATTCATTGACAATGAATATTTCTGCAAAACAGGAAGTTGTTTTGACCGTTTACTACTTAATAAGATTAAGAAATCTCCATTCCATACTCAATGGAAGGCAGCATGGCCAAATTTGTTTTGTAATAATACAAGTAATTGGGGCATTCAATGTGATGATTTAAACGACAGATTTAATCTGACATTTAATAGTGTTGACAATCTGGATTGTAATAAAGTAAATAATCCACAAAATTCGAGTATATATTATTATAATCTTAAGATTTATGGTAGGTGGGGCAATTTGGTATTTGAAGGAACCGTTTCTAAGTTGCCAACAGATGATTTTGGTATTACAGGTAGTGAGCCCGCAGTAACTTGGGACGGACTTTTTAATGGTGAAGAAGGTGTAGATGATGTTTACACATGGACAGCGATAGTCAAAAGTTGTTATTCGGGCTCCAACTATTGCAATAATTGTGGCCCTACACAAAATTTCCAATATTGTGGTAGTGGAAATTATGACGAAGATGGATATGAAGAATTTCATGGAGATATATTGTTGTTGAATTGATTAATAATTAACTAAAAAGCAAGCCGAATTTTCTTTAAATATTCGGCTTGCCAAAATAAATCAAAGTATCATGCTAAAATTATATTTTATTATTTTTATTATGCTTATATTTCTGGTTAATAAAACACTTGCTCAACAAAAGTTCGAGGTTTATTCAGGTTTTAGTGAATCATTTAGAAGTTTATACTATGACAAAACGGATACTAGCCTTCAAAACTCAATTTTGCTATCTAGTGGAGACACTAAAGTAACTTCCATAAACTTTGGTATTAAGTATCGAATATTTGATAAAAAATATTTGAGTTTTAAGGCAGGTATCGAAGTGAATGCTCTAGGGTTTATGGATAAAAGAATAACTGATGTAAGGTGGCCATCAGAAATAACAGCTAATGGTTATGTATTTGATCCAACGCTGCCGCATGATATCCAAACTGGAAGAAAACTAATTTATATTGATGTGCCACTAACCGCAGAAATTAAAAAATCCTGGGGTAAATGGACGCCAAATATTCAGTTAGAATTAGTGCCTCAATATCTCATTTCAATAAAAAGCATTACTAAAACTGAATTTGGAACAGAATCAAATTTTCAGAAACCATCTGACAATATTGATCGTTTTAATCTTGCACTTGGAGCTTCTGTGGGTAGTTATTACAATTTAAATGATAAATGGTCTATTATGATAAATTGTTTTTACCGTAAACAGCTATTAGGAATTATTGATGCACCAATTACAGCAAAGTTGTATGCATTTGGGTTCAATGCTGGTGTTTCTTTTAACTTGTAAAAGAAAAAATATGAAAAGCGTTCTTATCCTTTTTATTTTCAGTTTTATCTTAACATCATGCGATAAAAGTGAAATTCCATGTATTCCTTCAGATTTACAGAATCATATTATTGCTTTCTATCCATTTTCGAATGGCAGTTTAAATGATGCATCTGGAAATGATTTTAGTCTCGTAAATCCGAATAATATTCTATCAATTTCTGATAGAGATGGAAATCCTTCTTGCGCATTTGATTTTGATGGTAGTTCACGTCAGTTTTTGACACGTCATGGTAGGTTTATAGATGATTTTCACAAAAGCAACTTTTCTATATCCTTATGGTATAAACCTATCAACTTTAGAACAGCATCTAAGTATGAGCTTTTAATTGGCAGATCAGAAAAAATAAATACCGACACCCTTGGTCCTTTATCTGAGTGGGGAATAGGGTTGTATGATTGTAGAGTTCCTGTTTTCAATGTAAATAGAAGATCTTTACGCGCAGATCGAATATTACTTGAAAATAATACTTTAGAACTTGAATGCGGTGACTATTTAATTGAATCTCAAGACAAGTGGTTTAACTTAATAATTACTTTTGATAAGGAAACAAGACATTTATATTTAAATAGTAGGAAGAGTAGTAGGAAAATTGATGATTTATATTGGAGGTCAATGTCAAGAAATCTAGGTGACTTAGTGATAGGAAGAGGTTTTAATGGTGTGATAGATGATATCATGATTTTTGACAAAGTACTTGATCAAAACGAAGTAAACCAATTGTATAATCTAACTCCTTGTTGTCAATGAAAAAGTTTCTTTATATCATCGTTTTTCTTGTTTCATCTTCAAACCTTGGTTTGTCTCAGCAAATAACTTTTGGTATTGTCAACAGTCTTGATTTTAACCTATATCGTTTTTATAATTCGGACTACCTACAAAATAGGTACACAGTTAAACCTGATCTAGGATGGACTTTTGGATTTTCTGCTTTGTATAATGTGAACAATAATTTTATCTTACAGTCAGGATTAAGTGTTGCTACAAAACAACTGGTGCCAGACCTTAATAAAATAACCCACATTTTCGAATCTGTCCATTACACTAGTTTAGAATTACCTCTGAGAGCGAAATATAGAATGTATTCGTTTTCTAAAAAAGACGAATCTGCTGCTTATGAAAACAGTAAAAACAAAGATAAAAAAAGGAAGATAAAAAGACTAAAGACCTTTGATCATAACGCTTTACACTTATATACTATTGCTGGAATTACATACAGCCAAATGCTTAATATAGCACCACAATACTTTGATGATGGAAATGTGGTCTATGATCCATTGGAAAAACAAATGAAGATGTATCCAGAATTTGGTATCGGGCTATCAAAAAAATATTTAGATAGTCATGTGTTTACATTAGACTTTATAGGTAGGTACAGCAGAAATCTTTTTGAGTTTTCGACATCTGTTGTGGAAAGGGCAAATGTGGAAATTGGGTATTTTTATATGTGGTGATTCCATTTTGATTTTTTGTTCCATATCTTTTATTTTTTACTGATCAATTCGTTTAATAAATATTGACCAAGCGTATAAAGCGAATGATTTGTATTATTACAAATATTATTTCTATTTGGAGAATCATTGCTCGAAAACTCCTAAAATCAAGGTAGAGCTTAACTTTAAAATTTATAAAAATGAAAAAGTATTTTACTTTATTAATTTGTATGTGGTGTTTTTTTCCACTTTTTAGTCAAACTAAAGACGAAAAAACAAAAAACGATTGTACTGTTAAAAACATTACAATAAATAATTTAGCTCACGAAAACCAACTCTCAAAATATCTAATTGATGAAAATAGAAGTGGAGTAATAAATCTCCACCCTTTTACATTAGAGGATATAGGAGGGTGGGAAAATTTTATTAGTTCAATCAAATCTGACCCTAATATTACATTTAGATACAAAGGTAGCAAACCTAGTAGATTATTTGAGGGAGTATTTCACCAATATCAACAATTGTATAATGGTATTGAAGTGGAAGATGGAGGATTTACAATATTTACAAATACAGAAAATATACAAGCAATTGCAGGTCCACCTTGTCCGGGATGTCCACTTGTTCATCCGTGTGACCAAATACAAATGTTTACCCCTTACATTTATGAAAACATAAATATTGCTTCCAATCCAACAATTCCTAATAGTGAAATTTCTAATGCGTTACAAGGAAACAATGTGTCTGTTACAAGCAAAGAGCTTAAAATTGTAAACAACCTGACAAAAAATTGTGATTATAGACTTGTATTTTTAACAAAATATTATGACAGAAATGAAGGAGATATGGTAGGCTGGATTGATGCCACAAATGGCCAACTTCTGTACAAAACAAACCAACACAACTTTAAAAATGCTCCAACAACAAATTTTGGGGTACGAAACATGAATGACCAAATAAATGGCAACAATACAGTTCTTAGGAATGACGTCTTAGCTATACATAATATGACGAATGTCACCACATTTATTAACCCATTTACAGGTGCAACATTACCTGTTGGGTTTACAGCTCAATGTGGTAACAGCTTCAATGATAATCAGATACCAACTTCACCAACTACAAGGGATTGGGAAGTAGGTGATGCTTCAACTGAAATTTTTCAAGCATTTTGGATGGCTGATGACGTGATTACTACTTTTTCTACAAATCTAGGAATTAATTTCACAAATGTGCATATTGGTGTTCATCCAACCGCAGATGGTGCGACTAGCTTTAGTCCTGGGACACCAAGTACACGTAGTGATTTTGTATTTGGATTATCGGAAGGTAATTCAACAATTGAATATGATGTCTTAGCCCATGAATTAGGACATTCAATTATACGAGAATTTATTTCAAGTTTTCAAATTGAAGGAGGTTCCCTTCATGAAGGATTAGCAGATATTTTCGGAACTTATATAGAGTCAATTCTAGACCCTAATGGCTTGGACTGGCAAATAGGAGATGACATCCCATTTGTCTTTCGTGATCTAGAAAATACAACTAGAAATTGTTTTACTGATATTCAGAATTTAACCCAAGTACATGAACGTGGTGAAGCATTGGGTCATTGGTTCTTTTTGTGTGTAAATGGAAATCCAGATATTCAGCCTATGAATATTGATGAAGTAATGAATTTAATTGTAGATGCATTGCCAAATGTAGGAACAAATACAGATTATCCAGATTTAATGAGGGCAGTTATGACATTAGCAGAAAGTAGATTTGGAACTTGTTCTGATCAATTTATCACTATATTAAGAGCATGGGAAAGGATATGTGTTCCTACAGGCCATAGAATGGTAAATCCAAACGCACCATGTGCGGTATTGACAGGGAACACATATGTTTGTGAAGAAAGTAACTATATAAATATTTGTATAGGTGGCAATATTGGACTTAGCACAAATTTTGGCAGTTGGACCATTATTGGGCGAAATAGCACTTCATTCAAATCTACAAGAGGAATGCAAGGAAATTCTCAATATGGTGGAAATTGTTTACAGATATATCAAATTCCTGATATGCAATTTTATCCCCAAACAATTACCATTCAATATTGGCATCCAGAAATTGGAGAAACAATTACTACTAGTGTTGTTATTAATGACTGTGATGGTGATGACCCTACTTGTACACAGTACCATAATGTCGGTAGTAAACCAATAAACCTAAATATTCAGCATCAATTTAATTTAGAAAATATTGAGGAAATTGGGGAATTAAGAACAAAGATTGAAAGAGGAGATATTACAGTTAAAGTGTTTGATATAATGGGCCGAATTTTAAATTTAAACGAGTTAAATCAATTTCAATTAAATAAAAATAATCAAATACTAATTTACACTTATTGGGATAATAATGGAAAATTAATTTCATCAAAAAAGGTATTTTGGTAAAAATAAAAAATATTTAAATTATTGGACGTAGGAGATTGTTTAATCACCTACGTCCAATTAAATATAAATTCATGAAAAATTTATTTTTAATTCTTTTATGCGTGATAGCTTACTTTAATGCCAATTCACAGGTCACCCTAAGTCCTGAAATAGGTATTAGTTATCTGCCTTTCACATTATATGGAGCTAATAATAAGAAACAATCAAATCGAATTGATTATGTATTTGGTATTTCATCGCAGGTTCAAATACACAAAAAATGGTTTGTAATTTCTAAAATATCATATGTTGATAGGGAAGATATCAAATGGCATGATCTATGTACTTGTCCAGAATTCTTTTATGATGAACTTCGCCATTATGATATTAACTTAGATTTTAGTTTGATGAAGACTCTTGGTAGTAAAATCAAACTTGGTATAGGACCTTCATTGATCTTAAAAGTAGCTGAAATCGAAGGAGGTGGTATTCAAAATCCATATATTTACGGAGGCAATAAAAAATTATATGGTGTAAATAGTATTGTAAGATTTAAAATAAAAAACGTACAACTTAATTTAATGTATATCAGAATATTCAATGGTTTGTCTGGATATGCTACTCCGGATGGTAATAATAGATTAGATCTGACTCTTGGATACAGTCTGTTTGGTAGATAAAAGCTGGAAAACAATCAGTACAATCTTGCTACCTACAAAGCAAATACACCATACAACGGTATATTCTCCATCCAATCTTCTTTTCGGTACAGACTCATAGATGTCCTCACTGCTTTGGTAGTTTTATAATTTTCAACAAAGACTTTTAAACTTTTTGATTTCAAGTTTTCTTCTGCTTTGACTTCTACAGGGAAAATGTCATTTGCTTTTTGAAGGATAAAATCCACTTCAGCGGTTGCATTTTCCGCAGTCCAATAAAAAACATCGTGGTGAATAGATAATTCCTGACACACAAATTGTTCCGTCATCGCACCTTTAAACTCGACCAAAATTTGGTTTTTATTTAACAAAATTTGAACATCGACATCAGCCATTGCATTTAGCAAACCCACATCCAATAAATATAATTTGAAAACATCATAATCTGCATAGGCTTTTAATGGTATAGTCGGTTTGGATATTTTCATACATTTTATAAGTAAACCTGCATTTATTAGCCAATTGATAGCTGATTCGAATTCTTTGGCGCGAGCTCCGCTTTTTAGATGTCCATAGATGAATTTTTTGTTTTCTTTTGCTAACTGTCCAATGATAGATTGCCAAACCAATCTAATTTTGGGTACAATTTCTATAGGCGCATATTTTGCCAAATCATTTTCATAACCTATCAGTATATTACCTTGAATGGTTCTTACTTGTCTGATATCCCTGGTTTCGATATAAGTACTGACTGATTCCGGCATACCACCTATGAAATAATACAATCGTAAGTAGTGAATTAGTTTTTCATGAAAAGGTGCTACAACATCCCAATTTTTATTGTTAATCGCTTTTGCCAATGTCATTTCATCGACATTTATCAAAAATTCTTCAAAACTTAAAGGGTGAGTCCACTCCGAAAAGTATTGAAATAATAAAATACAAATATAGGATAAAAAATGGACACATGTTATAAATTTGTGATATCAAAATATATATAAACAGGATGCTCAAGAAATCACCGAAAAACCAACAGTTG
>JBGSOH010000051.1:0-12294 GCA_041739205.1 Saprospiraceae bacterium | reverse complement strand
ATCATCACAGATGATTCTGCGAGATTTACGTTGATTTCATTCTGTCCATTTACATCGATTCTAGTATCTTCGTATCCGATGTATTTTACGATAAGTACACCATTTGGGTTGCTAATATTTAAGGTATAAGACCCATCGATATCTGTAATAGTTCCCGTAGTAGTGCCTACTTCTTCTACAGTTGCTCCGATGAGTGGTTCGCCATTATTTAGCGCTTTTATGATACCTTTTACGGTGTGTTGGGCTTGCGAGTACGACATTAATGTAAACATAATAATGAAGATCGCAGCAAACTTTTGGATCAAACTTCTCATTTTCATTTTGTTTAATTAGTTAATTGAAATTTTGACTACATTATCTGTATCAGATGACGCACCTACAAAGATATTAAATTCTCCTGGTTCTGTCACCCATTCCATTTTATCATTATAAAAAGCTAGGTCTTCTTTGTTTAATGTGAAAGTCACCTCTTTGCTTTCGCCTTTTTTAATCATCAATTTCTTAAAACCTTTAAGCTCTTTGACAGGTCTAGTGGCACTCGATACCAAGTCTCTGATATACAATTGGACGACTTCTTCACCATCATAATTTCCAGTATTTTTTACATTTACGGAAACACTTATTTGTTCATTTTTACTGAAAGTATTCTTGGCAACTGTTGGTTTACTATATTCAAAAGTTGTATAACTCAAACCATACCCAAAAACATACAATGGCGTATTAGGCATGTCAATGTACTTTGAGTTCCATTTAGAATTAGGATCAAATGGTCTTCCAGTACTCTTGTAATTGTAGTATATAGGAATCTGCCCTTCATGTCTAGGAAATGTTATTGGCAGTTTTCCAGAAGGATTGTAATCACCAAATAGCACATCTGAAATGGCATTTCCAGCTTGTGTGCCTAGCCACCAAGTCTCAAGCAGTGCATCAGATTTTTGATCTACATTATTTAAGATCAATGGTCGACCATTCATTAGGACGGTTACGATTGGTTTTCCTATCGTTTTTAACTGATCAAGTAGCACTTCTTGGACACCTGGGATACGGATCATGGCGCGCGATGTGGCTTCACCACTAAGATCTTTGTGTTCGCCAATAGCTAAGATTACAAGATCAGCTTCTTTAGCTTGGTTCATCACTTGTTCAAAGTTAGACTTGTCATTACCTTCTATCTCACAACCCTTGATGTATTCTATTGTAATGTCAGTTGCTTTTAGATTTTGTTTCATACCTTCTAGTAATGATACACAATGTCTACCTTCTCCTGATCCAGACCATGCACCTATCAAATTGTTTTTATCATTAGCAAGTGGTCCAACCAATAATATTTTTTTTACAGTTTTTTTGATAGGAAGTACACCATTATTTTTAAGTAGTACTATTGATTTTTTTGCGACATCCCTACTAGCTTCTAGGTTTTCTTTGGCCAAGATGGTGTTGGTTTCACGTGTTTTATCAGAAAACTTAAATGGATTGTCAAACAAGCCTAATTTCTTTTTGATATGAAGAATATTTCTGACACTATGATCTATTTGTTTCATATTAATTCTTCCATCTGTAAGTCCTGCTTTTATTTTTTCTTGGAATATCGCACCTTGCATATCCATATCTACGCCAGCATTTATAGCTAGAATACCAGCATCTGTTTCGTCTTTTACAACACCATGAGCGACCATTTCGTTGATAGAAGTGTAGTCCGTAACTACAAATCCATTGAATCCCCATTCCTTACGAAGGATATCTGTAAGCAAATATTTATTGCCAGATGCAGGTACGCCATTATAATCATTAAAAGATGTCATAACAGTCATGGCACCAGCATCAACAGCAGCTTTGTATGGTGGGAGATACACTTCTCTGAAAACCCTTTCGCTCATCTCTACAGAATTATAATCTCGGCCAGCGATCGGAGCACCGTATGCTGCAAAGTGTTTTACACAGGCAACAAGTCTATCTGCTTTGTCAAATCCGTCTCCCTGAATACCTTTTACTCTAGCTTCTGCAATTCTGGATCCAAGATAAGTGTCTTCTCCAGATCCTTCCATGACACGTCCCCATCTCGGCTCTCTAGTTACATCCACCATAGGGGCAAATGTCCAGTGAAGACCTGAAGCTGCGGCTTCTTTTGACATGATGTATGCTGATTTTTCCATCGCTTCTAAGTCCCAGCTAGCTGCTTCACCTAGTGGTATAGGAAACATCGTTTTATATCCATGAATGACATCATAACCGAATAATAAAGGTATTTTTAGTCTACTCTCTTCCATGGCAATTTTCTGGAGTCTTGTAGTGAAGTCTACTGTGTGGCTATTGAATAGAGCACCACATTTACCAGTTTTAATGTCGTTTTCGTATCCACCTCTGATGGTTGGGCCTGTTGATTCCCAATCTGTAGTGTACAATGTCATTTGCCCCAGTTTCTCATCCAATGTCATTTGGGACATCAGCTTTTCTATAAATGGGTCTTTGGGAAGGGATACCATTTTGTCAGTTGTTTTTTTAGCACAACTTATCAAAAGTATACTTGCTATTGCTATTAAAATTTGTGTTTTCATGTGTTTAATTGATTTTATCTAACCAGCCGCCATTGAAGCCAGCTTTTTTAAGCCCATTGATGATGTATTTATTTTTTTTCATGGTATTCCAAAGTAATTCTGTCTCATGATTCTGTATTTGAAGTAGAATCGGACCTTGATCAATGCCTAAATAATCGATATCAAACCACCCATTTGGATGTTTGTCATCCTTGTAAGTTAGATTGAAAGCATCTTTAAATCCATAATCACCTACTAGATCTTTGTAATAGGTGTTCCATATAAAAGCCAGACACGCTTCAGTTTCTGTAGGTGTAAATGGAAATGACCCACCTGCTGCAGTAGGTGCAATTGTGCCATCATCTATGATTTGAATGCTGCATGCACCTCTAGCTCTATAGTCAAAAAACTTCCTTTCTTTACCATCTATGGTCAAGGTTTTGTTGATCGGTCCATCGCAAGCTGTCAGTCCCCAACACTTGTCATTATAACCAGTAAATTGTGCAGGATTGGCTACACAATACGCTTTATTGGACAATGTTGCTTTACGCGAATTATTAAAATAGTCATCATCCTGTGCCATCATAAAACTATCTTTGATATCTCGGAAATCTATCCAGATATGGCTGTACTGGTGGCCAAATAATGGATCAAATTGTAGGTTTTTTTGGCCATAAAAAGTATCAATTGGGTAAGTTTCACACCATTTCTGCCATGCATTATTTGAGATTGGATGTGAAGGCGAACCCATAGCCATAATAATGAGTATCATAGCTTCATTATATCCTTTCCAATCGCTTTCTATAAACCCTTTTTCTGGATGCCATCCCATGCTCATTTTGCCATTGGACTTCATCATCCAATTCCAATCTACTCTTAGATATAGACTATCTGCAAGATTTCTGATTTGTTTTTCAGTTTCATTGGTTTCATTATTAAAGTAAGACATGCAGCTCAATACTCCAGCCATTAATAGACCAGTATCGATAGAGGACAGTTCTACATTTTTATAACGTTTAGCATCATCAAGATTTAAAAAGTGATAAAAGAATCCTTTGTGACCACTTACACCTTTTTCATCTGGTCCCTGAGGCAGTGCCCATAAATTCTGCAAGGTTTTTAATACTCTATCTGCGCCTTGCTCTCGGGTGATGTATTTGTTTTCTATTCCAGTGAGATAGCTGCTCAAACCAAATCCCGTAGCTGCTATGCTTGAAAAAGTTTTTGTAGGATATCTATCTAAAATTTGATAATTATTTGTATCTGCTAATTCCCAAAAGAAATTAAAGGTTCTTTTTTTTAATTCTTCTCTAGAATAACTTACTTGACTTATTTTTTGGTTTTGACTACAACTTATTAGTATAGAAATCAAAACTATGTTCCAGGCAATTCGAAACATAATAATTGTTATTTTGAAAGTGGAAATAAATATGAAATCTGGTGAATAGGAGGTATTACCAGTAAATATTGTTTATAAACAAAGAATCCTGTTCTAGAATCTGTTCATTCAATGATAAGCAACCGGATAAACTATAAGAGTTTATCCGGTTACTTATTAACAATTAACTAAAGCGCTTATTACAATTTGATAAATCGTGATTGAGCGATAAGTTGTTGTTTGTCATTATAACCCATAAGGAAATACGTTCCTCCTGGTATTGCAGATACATCAATATATTGTACAGTTTGATTATGATTCCAAACTTTTGCTATCCTTTGTCCATAAATATTAACAATATCAGTTGACATTAAGCTTTCTGCATTATTAACTTTTAAAACATCGCTTACTGGATTTGGACTGACTGAAAGTTGCGCTAATTCAATATCATTAGATGAAGATGGTCCTGCTCCGCAATCACCACCATCTAGTCTTACATCATCAAAATAATAAATAACATCTTCGCTTGGTAGATTAAGAATGTCAAATATCCATGTTAGACGAGAATATTGTCCAGCAGGGTCGATAGGATTTGGAGCTTGTGAGAAATCAAAAGTCAACTCTTCCCATTCATTGATTTTAGTATTTGATACTGTAAGATCACCTGAACTTGCAGGGAAACCCGCTACTAGTGGTGTTTCTACCTTTAAAGTAATCGTTGTAATCTTAGTAGCAAGTATTTTTGCTTTCACTATAGTATTTGCACCAAAGGCAATATATGACTGTAGATCAGTGTACATTCCCTGCCATGGTTGCTCTCCAGATGCTTTTTCTGTAGCTTTACCGACTTTTTCTGATGTATTAATACCTTCCTTAAGTGGATTATCTACCAATTCGAAGCTACCTGCATTGTCATTAGGGAAATATAACCATTGGTCAGAAATAAATGCTGCATCGTCATAATTTACCAAACAACCATCATAAGGTGCATGAGCCCACTTTACATTATCTATGTAATAATTATCTACTGTTGTGGTCTCTACACCAGCATTAAAGAACATACAAACTCTCTTATGATCCTGACCAGCTTCACCTGAAAAATCAGCAGAAACAGTGTACCATTCATTTGCAGTAGAAATCTCTGTAAATATTTCTTTTGCAGGGCTAGTTCCACCTTCTAATTTTAATAATACTGGAACCACTTGTGTAGATAAAACTTGAAATTCTAGTTGATTAAATACATCCAAAGCTAAGCCATCAGGAAAGTTAACGCAAAGAGCACTCCATGGCTGATTTGCTTGATCTTCATAGAGTCCAACTTTTGTTGAGCTATTTGCAGCGGTAAGACTTGGGTTGTTAACAACGCTTAATAATTCTGCGCCCGCACCATATTCATAATTTCTTTGGCATTCGAAGTCGTCTATAATGTTTGAAATGGCAACAGCTCCTTCACATGGATCAACAGTAGAAGAGCTTTGTCTCAAATTGTCAAAATAGTATACAGCACCCTCTTCTGCAACACCAGAATTGAAAATTAGCTTAAGAGCTGACCAATCACTTATTGTTTGAAATTCTGAAAAATTGAATGACAATGTCTCCCAGCTTCCAGGAGAGAGCAAGTCTCTAGTGACATCTTTGTTTCCAGATGATGCACTTTCTAGTTGGAATGTTACAGAAACACTACCACCTGGTGCCCAAACATCAAGATTGTATTGTGGTTTTTCTGAAATATCTATCACCCCGGGAGCTACAGCTGATAAAGTTGAAAATTGTGATACACCTTTAGTGTACTTACCTACTTTACTAGAAGTATTAACTCCATTTGGATCAGGATTGTCTATTACTTCAAATTGACCATGAAGTAATGTTTGTTGATCTAACGGTTCCCAAGGAAGAGTAGCACCATTCTCGAAGTTTTCTATGTCTTCTATTACTTTTTCTCCCCAAGCAAAACCATCCACATAGTAAATGTCACCAGCTTCTGGTTCATTTCCCGCATTGAAGAACATAATTAGTTTTTTGTGGCTTGCTAATGCTTGACTACTGAAATCAATTGAATAATCTACCCATTGGTTTACTTCAGTAATATCTGCCCATACTTCATTCGCTCCAGATGCGCCACCTTCTAATTTGAATAGTACTCTAGTAGCTTTTGATGACCATATTTTTGCATTAAATTGGTTATTAATGCTTAAGTCTATTGGGTTTTGATAATCAATCAATAACCCGTTCCAAGGCTCTCCAAGTGGGTCTACATACCTTCCAACTAATGAAGATGCATTCACTGCATTTGGCGCTGGATTAGGTATTACAGTTAGACTGTCCCATCCATTTACATAAGTAGCATTTCTGTTACATTCGAAATCGTCTAAGATTGATGGGTCAAGAGTTACACCACCGCAAGCACCTGCTGATACTGCATAAAAATTATCAAAATGGTAAACGTCGGCACTTGTCTCTACACCTGGATCAAAAAACAATATCGCTTTATTAAGGTGGATAAAATCTTTGAATGCCGAAAGGTCGAAAGTATATTCTTGCCAGGAATTTGCTAGACCAATATTGACTATTTTTTCTACGGCTGGACCACCTGCTCCTTCTAATTTAAGAAGTACTTGTGTAGGCTCGGTGGCATGGATTTGAAGTTTAAACTGATTTAAAACACTTAGATCAAATGGTGTAGATCTTTCAGCAAGTAATAAACTATAAGCATGTGCACCAGATTTGGTGTATTTTCCTACATTGGCAGTACTATTTACACTATTTGGCACTGGATTTGCTATTGGAGCTTCAAGTGTGCCATCGAATGCTGTCCATCCCATTTCATTACCTGTTTCGAAAGTTTCGAACACTTCTTTAGCTTCGAAGCCACGAATATCATCAAAATAAAACGTATTGGCTTCAGGAGTAGTAAATGGGTGAAATGCTAAAAGAACTTTTGTATGAGCAGTGGTAGCAGCCGCTGAGAAATCTACTGAATATTCTACCCATTTGTTTGCTTCTTTAATGTCGATAAATTTCTCGATGGCAGCTCCACCTCCTTCAAATTTAAATAAAGCTCTGGTGGGAGCGGTAGGAGACCAAATTTTGATCTTCATTAAATTCATTTGACTCAAGTCTGCTGGTGATGACATCGTACCAAGACCAAAACAAAAGTCTGAAACACCGTCATTTGAGAATTTGCCCACGAAATCACTTCCGTTTATGGCGTCTTTTGATGGATTGGCTACGGGGCCTTCATATGCAAGTCCATTGACTGCTTCCCAAGCAATTTTAGCAGCTCCTCCTTCGAAGTCTTCATAAATGGTCTGACCATTCATTGTAAATGCTGCAAGTGTAAATAACAATACTGTTAGTAAATGTTTCATCATTCTAAGGTACATTTTGTTGGTGATTAAATTAATATACAATTATTAAATAGGTTCTAACCACTACGCCAAACATAGAATGACTACAACTTTACTACAACATCGTGTAACTGATGTGATGCAAAGTAATATTTCTTGGTGTGACGTAATGACAATGCAATATTAGTAATTATTTTAAATATTGTCAAAAAAAATACTACACCATGACTACGCCATTTTAAATTTTTGACTAAAATTTCTTTTTACAATGTGGATTTCCACTTGGGTATTGTCTATTTAATTATGCTTAGTCTACATACGCCATAAAAAACTCATTTAGGTTTGCATCATTTGGAAGATTGAGTTTTTTTCTTAACCTATACCTTTTGTTTTCTAAGCCCCTAATTGAAATATTAAAGAGTGGTGCAATCTCCTTTGAAGATAAATTCATTTTTAAATATGCTGCAAGTTTTAAGTCTGCTGCTGTGAGGTCTGGAAATTCACTTTTCAATTTCTTAAGAAAAGATTCATGGACATCATTAAAATTGGACTCAAACAAGTTTTTATCATCTTCTACTGTCATGTTTTCATTTATGAGCTTCATCAGGTTCTGAAAATCTTTTGCAGTCAACGTATGATCACCTGTTTTTCTTACATCTATAAGTTCTTCTTTTATTTCTTGTAGAAGTTCGTTTTTTTGAATCAAATGCATGGTGACATTTGCTAGTTCCTTACTTTTGACTAAATTGTCATGAATCAGTCTATCGTTTTCTAATTGGTATTTGTGCTCTCTCAATAGTCTTTCATTTTCAGCTTCAAGCTTTATTTTTTCATCTTTAATTATTTTGTTTATGTATTCCTTTAGTAAAAAGAATAATATGACTAATAAACAAAAATAAACAAAAAATGCGAGATTGCTTTGATACCAAGGCGGCAAAACATTAAATCTTAGTGAATCGCTAGAAATGCCATCAAAAGACTGAATAGTAAGTGTATACTCACCAAATGGTAAACCCGTAAAACCTATAAAAGATGGATCATTTACAGGAATCCAAGCTTCATCATTACGATTTCCTGTCAACTTATAGAAATAGTTTTTGGTATTTTGGAAATCAGTGTGGTGGAAGTATATCTTAAAGTTTTGTTCTTCATAAGGTATTTCAAATACAAGATTTGTGTCAGCATCAAAACAAACATCTTTACCTGAGATTTTATCAAATACAATTTTTGACATTTTTTGGTTAGCTGTTTTTAGCATGTCAAAACTACTAATGGCATATCCTTCATCTAAGCAAAATAACACATCTTTACCATCATTAATACTTACAATGCTATGATAGTCTTTGTTGATAATGTTATGAAAGGTTTTTTTACTGTTTACATCCATTAACGCAAAACTATCATTATAAATCTTGAACCAATGTATTTCATCGGGTGATCTCATTAGAAACTTATTTGCATTGGTCTGGATTTCTTTGTTTACTTCAAATATATCTAGATTTTGGTTGTAGTCGTAGTGTTTACCGTCAGCGACGACTGAAATATTTTGGTGTATCATATTGATGTCCAAGCCATTGTCGGTAACAATGCCTTCGGATGTACCATATTTTTTTGTTTTTATAATTTTCTTAAAAGATGGATCAGGTGTTAATTTAAACAATCCTGTAAATGGCCCTACTACCCATATATTTTGGTTATTATCAATTACAAATTTTTTAACTGGTTCATTGAAGTTACTTACTTTGCTTGAAACTAGCGCCCCATTATTCATAGAATAAACTACTATTCCTGTGTAAGTACCTTGCAATAATAGTTTTTTATTTTGATTTGGAATATAATCAAGGTACCACCCACCTGTAATGTTGGAGATTTTCTCTACTCTATCCTTATTAATTAAAAATGTACCTTCATTATGACCACATATTAACCCTAATTCCGTATTTTTGAGTTGCCAAACTTGACCTTGTGAGCCTTTTACAAGTTTAAAATCTTTCGTATAATTTAAGCCACTCTTAGCTTTTAGGTCGGAATAATAAACTCCTTGATTAGTACCTAGATATAAAATAGAATCTTTTGTTGCAGCTGTGTAGACCGTACCTAATTGTCCCTTTACATCATAATAAATTTTCAAGTCATTATTTATATTGACCATTGTAATACCTTTGTCTAGACCAAGCCATATGTTTTGATCCACATCTTCCATTAAAGACAAAACAGAATTGTTTTGCAGTCCATTTGACATATTAACCTGATAAAGTTGCGTTCCATTCTTATTAAAAGCTAACAAACCATCTCTGATTGATCCAAGAAATATCACGCCTTCTTTTGTTCTATGGGCTTTATTTATTTGGATTTCAGATAAATAAGGCTTAAGTGATGCATTCCAAACTTCTATGGTCTTTCCATCATACAAATATATGCCATGAGAATTGGTAGTAATCATCATTTTTTGGGTGTCAAATGGTAGGATTCCTGTCACTGTTTTACCAATAAAAAATTCACTGTCTGGTAAGATTTCTAAAGAATTGTCAGTTTTGAGTTCATAAAGACCATGCTCTAAGGCTTGGAAAATTAATTTATTTCCCACTTGACTCAAAAACATGATGCTTCCTGGTAATTTTACACGCTCTATGGTTTTGCCATCATATACCAATAAAACAGAGAATGATTGAAAATACACTTTATCTTTTACTTGTAAAATATGCCAAATCTCTTCTTTAGAGATAGCGTTTTCTGGAACTAAATTAGTCAGAGAATGGTAATTCAGATCATTACATTCGCCACTTGTCCAATAGCCAATCTCACCGTACGAGCCCGTGTAAATGCGGTCATTCACTATTTTGATAGAACGGATTATTTTTTGGTTAGGCGTCTTGTACAGCATCCAACTATTGCCATTATAAGACAAAAGGCCCTCAGAATTAGCCATGTACATGATCTTATCAGAGGCTTGATCCATAGCCCAATTTTGCTGGTGCGCCTTATATTCTGATGCTTTAAAGTTCAAAACAGGTGGCGTGTGTTGACCAGAAATATATTGGACAACAAAGGTGAAAACCAGTACTAACAGGCTTCGACTCAACTAAATTATTTTTTAATGGTGACAAAAATAGTATTTTAAATTGATTCCAAAACCAAAAATAAATCTCCTAATAAGAAGAAAGCCTAAAAATTTGCTTATTTAACTATTGAAAAAGGCTAAAACAGCTTGAGAAACAAGATAGCAGGAATTAACACAATTGATCATTCGTGAAGATAATTGCTTAAAACTTCATAATAATTCGTTAATTAATGCAATTTTATTAATTTTGCACGCAAAATAGGGTGAAATTGTCATTTTAATAATTACGAGAGATTAAGTGTAAAATATAAGTAATCTCGGAACATATTTTAAATTTGACACATGATTTATAAGTAGTAAGAATAAAAAGACGTAGGGTAGTATGAAATTGTCACTTAATTGGCTTAAAAATTATCTTTTGATTTCTCACACACCTGAGAAGATCGCTGAGATGTTGACCATCATTGGGTTGGAGGTAGAAGGTATTGAAAAAATAGAATCTATCAAAGGTGGTTTGAAAGGTGTATTAGTAGGCGAAGTCCTTACTTGTGAAAAACATCCTGATGCAGACAAACTATCACTGACAACTGTAGATGTAGGCAGTGGGGAAATATTGCCTATCGTGTGTGGTGCAGCTAATGTAGCAGCTGGTCAAAAAGTATTGGTAGCAACTATAGGTACTACATTGTATGGTGCAGATGGCGCTCCTTGGACCATTAAAAAAGGAAAAATAAGAGGCAGTGAGTCTCATGGGATGATTTGTGCAGAAGACGAATTGGGCCTTGGAGATGATCATTCAGGTATTACGGTTTTGCCATCTGATGTACCTGTAGGTACTTTGGCATCCACATATTACAAGATAGAAGATGATTTTGTGTTTGAAGTAGGTCTTACGCCGAATAGATCAGATGCAACGTCTCAATTGGGGATAGCTCGAGATCTTTTGGCATATCTGCGTGTCAATGAACAATATACTGATGAATTAAAGGATCCAGATATCTCCGACTTCGTAACCCAAAAAGTAAGTTTTAACATTGATGTAGAAAATCTAAATAAAGAAGCTTGCCTTCGGTATACAGGGATTACGATTACCAATGTGGAAGTCAAACCTTCGCCAGATTGGCTTAAAAAACTGCTCAATGCGATTGGCGTAAAGCCGATTAATAATATTGTGGACATCACCAATTTTGTGCTTAATGAATTGGGCCAACCACTTCACGCCTTTGATGCAGATAAAATCGATGGTAGAAAAATAATAGTATCCACATTAGATGAAGGACTAGAATTTGTTACATTAGATAGTGTCAAGAGGAAGCTGGGTAGCCAAGATCTTATGATATGTGATGGAAATAAACAACCAATATGTATGGCGGGTGTTTATGGTGGCCTTGGAAGTGGCGTGACAAATGAAACTAAAAATGTATTTCTAGAGTCTGCTTGCTTTAATTCTAAGAATATAAGGAAAACAAGTACCAAACACAATCTCCGGACTGATGCTGCAAAGATTTTTGAAAAAGGATCTGACCCCAATATTACTGAGTTTGCCTTAAAAAGAGCAGCAGCACTTATCAGAATATTGGCTGGTGGTGAATTAAGTAATCAAATCATAGATGTTTATCCAGTAGAAATAAAGCCTATAGAAATTAGATTGTTTTACACTAATGTGAACAGATTGATAGGTATGGATATTGATGAAGATGATGTACATGCGATCTTACAAGCCATGGATATGGAGATTACGCCATTTGACGAAGATAGCATTTTGGTCAAAGTTCCAACGAATAAATCTGATGTAACACGAGAAGTCGATCTTATCGAAGAAATAGTGCGTATTTATGGATTGAATAGGGTACCTGTGCCTGACAAGATACAAAGTACAATAAGCTATTCTCAAATTCCAAACAAACATCGTACAAAAGAGATTATCGCAGACTTTCTAGCTTCTGTTGGTCATAATGAAATGATGGGATTGTC
>JBGSOH010000048.1:0-5625 GCA_041739205.1 Saprospiraceae bacterium | reverse complement strand
AATTTTCAGATGTTTTTTAGAATCTCGAAGCAGAAGGAATTCTAATTAATATCAATTATGGGAAATTTGGGACAAAAGGTAAGATCCAAAGTAAAATCTTTGAATCCATAACAGCATGTGAAGTAGAAGCAAAAATTCTGATAGATGAAAGATTAAAAATTGGATACTTTGAATCGGAAGATGTTGTGTTGATACCTGCTGCATTACAAGGAAAATCAATCAAAAAAATTAATTTGATTGAAGAAATGGAAAAAGATTTAAAAACACTGCTAATTACAAAGAATAAATACGGTGTAATTTCATTTATAGACAAACATGCCAAAGGCAATATTACTGAACTAAGAAAACTTATAAAAACCGAAAGGAAATATTGGCTTGAATATGTGGATTTAAGCACTGATTCCCTTTTTCGATTTGGGCAGACTAAATACGGATATCGTGCTGATGATATACAAAGAGAGATATTGATGTTCTTGACTATTGCGGTTTGTGATTTAAAGTTTGTAAATAACTTATGGGATATATATTCAGCTTTTCAAGGTATTCTAAAAAATGTAATGCTAAAAAACCTACTCATAAAAACGAAACCAGTCTGGGTGGAAGAATTTCTCCTAGGCCAAATCAGGAGAAACAACTGGTCCGTAGTTCCATATAAAGCTTTAAGATATTTAGAAAACGAAGGAATAATAACATTTAACCCTGAGTTATATGCTTTAAATCTGGCTAATCAAAGAGATCAACAAAACAACTCAAAAGAAAGGGAATTCATTAAATCTTTCTTGGAAGATAGCGTAGCGTTAACTCGTGACATTCCTTTGTTATTTGAGTATGAAACCAACATCAATAACAATAGTTTTCATATACAAAATAATGATAAGTCCTATACTGAATATAAATTATGGCATCAGGGCTTTTTACTTTTTCTAAGTGAAAATAAAATTTCAAGAGATCTTGTTGTCTCCGGTGCTTTGTCTGTCCAAACCAAAGAATGGAATAATGGAGTGAAAACCTTTTTTAAAAAACTATTAGAAATTATTTATTTTACAGATATTGAAATTATCAATAATCAAAGAACAATTTTTCCTTTTTTACAACAAACTCACACTCCTATTGTAAATTTTGGGTTGGATATGTTGAAATCTGTAATTTTACTCAATGATTTCCTCATAGATGAATTTATGGAATGGGTTGGCCCGGTTTTTTATCGAGACGATTGTAAATCAGGAATAAAAAAATTAATACCACATTTGGAGAAAGTGGCAAAAAGTAAGCCGCAATTAGCACCTCAGATTTCCGAAATGTTAAGTGACGGTTTTGTTATCCAAGATATGGACTTGCAAGAACGGATTTCAAAATCTATAAATAAAATAGGAGATATCAATGATGAAAAACTAAGGAATAAAATCACTGATTATCAACAATTAATGATCGGAAATTCCAAAGTATTAATGGATAGATTTGTAATGGCAGAACTCGAAGAAAATATCGAAACTGTAGATTATAATTTCAAAACATCAAGTAATAAAAAACTAATTGAACCTATCAAGTTGCCACAAACTTGGAATGAAATACTGTTTCAGTTTGGTAATTTCATCTCATGCGAGGAAATGTTTGAAGCCGAAATACTTTTAAATTCGTTGGTGACTCAAAGAAATCTTTTTCCTAATGATTTCAAAGATCAAGTCGCACCTTATCTAAAACAACTCGAAAATCACCATTATGAAATTGAAGCACATGAAATTTTAAAGAAGTTTTTCATTTCTAAAATCAGGAACTTTAAATCTCCTGGGACCATTAGGAAGTCATCACACCATAAAATCAAAACAACTGAAGTCATCATTGAGCTATTAAAAATAGCCGACAGTAAAATAATTTCAGGTAGTTCTTTACCTTTATTATGTATGCCAACCCATTATCCTTACTGGATAGAACCCAAAGATCTTATTTTAAGGCTTTTGGCTTATGAAAAAGCAAATGAACCAGTCAATTCTGTAGACCTATCGGTAGCAATCAGTAGAATGCCGAGAGAAAACACGGAAGAACTAGAACTGTTATTATCTAAATTGGATTTTGAAAAAAAATCGCTGCTTGAGTTTTGTTTAGGTCTAAGTAAAGAAATGGCATTCAATGAGCAATCACTTTTCGACAAATTAAAATCATTTATCAAGATTCAAAACATCTCTGAAGACAAACTAGCTTTATGGGCTATGGCAGCAACTACCTTCTATCCTGATGAAAATTTTGAGAAATTAAATGAAACAAATCTAAATTATATACCGTTTTTTGGCAAGCCATATTTATCACCGCTTGTTTTTTCTATCAAAAAAAATGAGTGGAAGGATTATAGAACGCAAAAAATGATGACAAATCAATGGAGAGAAATGACCATATCAAACCCAAATTATAAAAATGTTCCTTTACCTTTTATTTACGGATTAGATGTTTTTAATTTTGGTGATGATTATTGGAGCTATGCATTTTATGACAAGGGGTCAGTATATTATTGGGAGAGTTTAATGCCCCAAAACACTGAAGCATTAGCAAACAAAATTTTAATAGCAAATTGTAAACTGGCTGCTGCATCAAAAAATAGTATGTTCGGATTTTTGGATGTTGTATTAAGGAGTGAATTTAAACTTCGATATTATGGGATGAACTTATTTGCATGTTGTTTTTTTATGGATAATAAAGAGATTAGGATCAAAGCTTCTGAAGTTCTGTATATGGGGATGTCTCAAGAATTATTAGATATCAACGCACTTGGGCAAAGCTGTGCAAATCTAATAAATAATGAATATGGTGTTTTCTCAAGATTTATTGAAAGTATTATAACAGTTAAAGATACTTCTGCTTTACATAATACAGCTTTAAAGACCTTAGTTGAAGTAATTTTTTCAAATTTAGATAAAAAAGAAAAAACACCTGTGAATTTTAAGAAAATAATAGAATGTTATTACGATCTAATAACCAAACTAGATACATCCCCATCTCCAAATACAAAAGAGTTTCTGATGTTTTATAAAGATCATTCAAGTTTTAAAAAACTAATAAGCCAAATTTTAACACCAAATTGATAAATATAGATTTCTCAAATGATATTATCTATTTGAATCAGAAGTGTTTAAGGCGTTGTCGAAGAGTAGGAAGATGGTTTCATTAGGTTGGGTTTTAGATTATAAAATTTGCTATTACAGTACAATATATTACTAAATCGTAACTGTTCAGCTATAACCCCAAAGGGGTAGAATATTAATAACCGCGGATGTAAATCCTCGGTAAAAATGGAAAACCAACTTAATTTTGGCGCTATTTTGGCCTATAATTTGCAAAAATCGTGACAAAATTTTAGCGAAATAGTAAACACATGAATAGTTACACTAAATCATTGATTTCGTAATCTTTTTAGCCCTTCAAACCACAAAACCCAACGATCTTACCCACCAAAACATCCAAATCCACCTTTTCCAATGGATGTGGCGCACCATCTATCTCTGCATAGGTCCCATTTTTCAACCAACCAACTACTTCCATAGACGATTCAGCAGTCACCATCTTATCTTCAGATCCGCGCAAGATCAGTACATCTTTCTCTATCTTCTTGAAATCTTCCTCCATCAATCCACCGCCATGACCTAAATCATGCATCAACGATGCTGTGTTTCTCACCACGTTCATCCAGTTTTTTTCACCAAACATAACCTGCAACTTTGCTACGTAAGAAGGCACTTTTGCTACCATCATCTCAGGATCGAGCATAGCCACTTCTTTGGCAGATGATGTAGGATTCCAGTCCCACTTGGTACCCAACGTCACAATATTGCCCAGTTTTTTAGGTTGAGATGTAGCATAAGACACGGCAGCATATCCACCCATCGAGTATCCAAAGATATGACACGTATCGCTTTCCATTCGGTCCACATATCTTGTAATATCAAGCACCAACACAGACATATCCAACGCACCTTCATACAATTCTTGACTATGCCCAATAAAATCAAAAGAATAAACATCAAAAAATGGCTCCAGCTTTTCTGAAATCAAGGTAAACTGATTAGAAGTGTTTAGGGCGCCGTGGAGGAGTAGGATGGTGGGTTTCATGAGTGAGGATGTTGTTTTAGGTGAGAGCAATAAATTAAATAAAAATCAATCAACTAATATCACATTAATCCTTAAATATCTATTTTATGAATCGAATTTGAAGATTTAATTTCATTTTTTGAATGTTATTTTCATTATATACTTTTCCGATATTATATCTTTTTGGGTCAGGTGTTTCTAATTTAGTATTATTGTATAAATAGTCTTCAAAACTTTTTGCAAAATAAAAGTGATAGCAAACTAATTCGCCATCTTTTTTAACAATTAAATATCCTCCAGTGGCTTGGTAATTTCTTTTCCAAACTTCAGCAGCTCTCATACCTAAAGCATAATCTGTTAAGAATTTTTTCATTATAAGCTCATAAATACTTGGATTTATATCTAAATTATAATTAATTTTATTTTCTAAAGATATTTTTTCAATAAACTTAGCTACGGTGTTTTCAGAGGGGATGTTGTTTGAATAGTACTGTAACAAGACTTCCGAAAGTATAAAGGCAAAATTATAATCAATAACCTGCAAATTAGACTTAAAAATTTCATTGTCAACCTTATCAAACACTAGGAAAGCACCAAATTCTTGTAAAATTCTAATTTTATCAGCAAATTTTTTAGTATTATTTATTATTTTAATCTCGTAATCAGTCAAAATTTTACCTTCAATATTATATGTAAAGTTGGTAGCACCACTTGCATTTAATAATGTAGATGGTTGTCCTAATTGTGACTTTACGCTAAAACCAAGACTTGGCGCAAAGTAAGTATTTTTGTCTTCAATTTGGATAGTAACATCATTTTTAAGTTTAGACTTAGCTTTTAGACTAGTTATAGAAAATGAATTTAAAAAAGTTTCAATTATTGGAATCCCAAAAGTTCCTTTAACTTGTTTTGAATTAATAATTTCATTAAAACAAATCTTTGAATTTTCAATAAATTCGACAAATGGTACTTGAAATAACAATTTTCCATCTGTAATTACAACAATATCATCGATTTTTTTAAATTGAACATCTCTATTTTGTTCATGTCTTAAAATAGAAATTATCGGATAATAAACATCTATTACTTTATTAAAATTTTTATCACCTAAATAAATCTTCCCTTCAGCCATTAGTTTAAATAAAACATAAGGCTCACTCCATTCACCAATGTTACCTTTTATCATAGATCTAAGTTTAGCTTTTTTAAAATATTAAATGCGGTAGCTTTAATTGCTGGAACTGCTACAGAATTTCCAAATTGTTTATAAGCTGATGCATCAGCAACAGGGATTATGAAATCATCTGGATAACCCTGTAATCTTGCCCATTCACGAGGTGTCATTTTTCGTATATATTCCCTATTTACTTCTCCTTTGATTTTGGTAGTTGGTGTAAAGTCTTCTAATCTATCATCATAAACCAAGTTTCTTTCTCTACCCATTCCACCACAGACAACAGCATTTGCAATTCCATCATCAGGAATAATTTCATACCCAAAGCCATTTCCTTTATCTGAATGTCTTTGCTTATGTTTCTTTAAAGTATC
>JBGSOH010000041.1:0-10453 GCA_041739205.1 Saprospiraceae bacterium | reverse complement strand
TTCGTATTTATGATAGTGGTCCACCTTTCTCAGGAGATATGCACTCTGGATACGGACTGAGTAGTATCGCCAAAAAGCTCAAAGCGTTGTACCCTGATCGGTACACGATTAGTTTT
This sequence comes from Saprospiraceae bacterium, assembly GCA_041739205.1. Lineage (GTDB taxonomy): Bacteria > Bacteroidota > Bacteroidia > Chitinophagales > Saprospiraceae > OLB9. The sequence goes on along the minus strand of JBGSOH010000041.1, from coordinate 10,337 downwards.
ATCAATGAGCCTGAGAAATGTGTGGAGATTGTTCTAATTGTGATGGTTTAGCCAAAAACTAAAACATCTCTGCCATTTCATTTTCGAAGAAAAAAGACTCTGAGAATGCAGGTTTGAGGTCATCTATCCATAGAGCTTTTGGATCATACTTGGCATAAAATGGACGACCTACCCAATCAGGTTCTCTTCCTTGTAAAAAACGCAAGGCCATGACTTTTTCCTGATTGATTTCGCTTACACCCAGTATTTGTATTTTGCCTGGCGTACATGACATACTAGGTCCTCTGACACTGCGACATATACCACTGACTGAAGTATAGGCTTCTCTGAAAATTTCCCAAGCTTTGACAAGTGGCACGGCAAAATAATCTCTTGCGCCAGTGTCTCTAGGGATAAACATATAGTAAGGTATCACATTTTGATTCACTTGTTCACGCCACATTTCTGACCATATTTCTGCATCATCATTGATGTGTTGTAGGATCGGAGATTGTGATCTTATTTGCATGCCTGTCGAGCGCAATCGTGAGATGGCTGTTTTGACCACATCTGTAGAAAGTTCTATGGGATGACTAAAGTGCGCCATAAATGACAAGTTGATTCCTTTTTTTACTATTCTTTCGAACAACTGAAGAAATTGGTCTGCATCTGGATCACTCACAAATTTATAAGGCCAAAATCCTAGAGCTTTGGAGCCTATTCTTATCGTCTGGATATTGGTTTTATTATCATCAGCAATGAATGGTTCGATGTACTTTTCGAATACCTTAAAACTCATGATCATCGGGTCTCCACCTGTAAAAAGGATGTCAGTTACTTCTTGATGTTCTTCGAGATATTTTACAAGTAGTTCCGTCTCTTTCATGGCAAATTTCAGCTCGTCCATACCGACAAATTGCGGCCATCTAAAACAAAATGTGCAGTAGCTGTGACAAGTTTGTCCAGCACTTGGAAAAAACAATACGATTTCTCTATATTTATGCTGTACGCCCCATAGTTTTTCGCCATCGATTTCGGGTACATTATACTCTTTTTGGCCTGCCGGGTGTGGATTGAGTTGGTATCTAATATTGTTGGCGACTGTTTTCAGGTAGAGTTTATCGTCTGTTTTGTCAAGTGCTGTAGCCATTTCGTCATAATGTTCTTCCGACAACATTCCTTTTTGTGGAAAGGTGAGATGATACATGGCGTCATATTCTAAGTTATCCCAATCAATAAGGTTGTCTAATACATAATTATTGACTTTAAAGGGTAATACATTAGCGACTACACTGATATCTCTTTTTGTTTCTTCAGATAAATGTGCTACCTGAGGAATAGATAAATAATTGTGTAAACTATAAGATTTATACTTCATTGGTTGTGGCTTTATGGGTTTAAATAAAAAAAAATCTGACTAGTGTCTTATGTCGGAAAAGCAATATAAAAGCCCTGGAAATATACCAAAAAGACTGTTAATGTCTATTGTTGGGAATAAATAAATACCTCCTATGTGAAGGCGATGGGCAGATTGCCGAATTGTAAAATTAGGTAATAAATCTGAAAAGACAAAATTGGAATATCAAAAAAGTAGAATTTTCTTATTTTTTAGCTTACTTTAGTGTTGAGTTAGTTATGTCTAAAATACAATATTTCTCATTAATTAATGACTAATATTGTTTTGCAAAAATAACGAAGTATTAAAATGACAGATATATTAAAATAATATCAAAATGGTTTATATAAACAACATAATTATATAATTAACCAAAGTAATAATTGTTAAGCATAAATAACAATATTAAAATTTACTATTTTGCAGTATAGAATGTTCCGCCTTACCTTTTTGTCTCCAATAAACCCAGTATCCACATAGGTATGATGCCCGTGCCGCCTCTACTGATACCCTCTTTGACAAGGATTGCATTGGGCATTCCGCTGAGTTGATGGAACGTCTTATTGGCGCCACCTACTTCTATTACATATTTTTCATCTATCATAAAATCACCTTTTGTTGGTGTAGAAACGATGCCTGCTCTACTCAAATTATTCATCACAAAAGTCTCTCTGATGGTACCACTATTGACAGATGAAACATCAAAAGCATAGAGTAGATTTGTGTTTTCAAGATATATTTTATCGGGCTTTGTGAGTGCGCTATCTGATTTTGTCATGGATTTAAGTCCATATATAATATCCGCTTCTGCAAGGTAATCCAAATAAGTCAATACACTATTGCGTGATATTGACAAGTCTCGAGAAAGCTTCGACACATTAGGACTAAAGGGGACAATTCTAGAGATGAGAGCGAGCAATTTTTTGATTTGATGCGCTGACTCATAGTCAATTTTGAAAATGGCCGTCATGTCAGAATCTATCACTTACAAGATGACAGATTGTAGTCTATCATGATATTTATGGCCAGATTCTTTATAATATGGGTAATATCCTTTTTTGAGATAAGTATTCAATTTTCTACCTAAGTCCATTTTTTCGTAATATTTGGCATAGATTTCTACATGGTTTTCTAGCAATTCTTCTAATGAAAAATTAGGTACTTCTTCCTTATATTCGAAAGCTACAAACTCACTAAATGACAAGCCGCGCATTCTGTATTCATCCATTCTTCGACTCAGATCACCTTGTCCTGCTATAATATCTAGTGCTGACGAAGATGTCACGATGAGTCTTACATCTGTATAATTATCATAAATATTTTTAATTTCGATAGACCAATTTGGATATTTATGTACTTCATATAGTCCAAAAAGTCGATATCCTTTTTTGTACAATGCATCTACCGTTTCTGCCAATGTATTAGAAAGAAAAAATATATTATCCAATGACAGATAGGCACTTGTCTAACTTGAAGTCTTTAGATATTGTAGCACCATATAGGTTTTGCCCAAGCCACGACATACTTTATGAAGGATTAGTCTAGATTTCCATTCTACATGCTTATACAATTCACGCAAAAAATCAGTCTCAGTATTGGTTATTCTGCGCTTACTTATTTCCAATAGATGCTCTAATATTTCATTAGCCATATTCAATATTTTATAAACTAATGCAAGGATAATGCTTTTATAAAATACAAAATGTTAAAATGTTAAATATAATTAACAAAAATATAAAATGTTAAATAGGATTAACAAAAGATATAAATGTTTATTAAGGTGAGCATAATGTGATGTTGTGCTTTTTGTACTGAAATTTATTAGTAGCTATTTTGAGCTAGTTGTTGGTAATTTATCATCACTTTACTTATTTTAAAAATGAACATATTTATATCTTAACAATATTTGATAATAGACAACATCCTAAAAAAGTTCGCTGTAACTTTTCCACCACCCATTTCACACCCATATATACCGTTTCGTCAGAAAATGTTTGGATACATCACCTTAAGATTGTTTCTTTGCTACCATGTACACAGCTATCATCATAGAAGACGAATATCCTGCAAGGCTCAGATTAGAGCAAATGCTCAGTCAACACCAAGCTACTATTAAAGTGCTAGGTCTTGCCGACATAGGGAAAACGGCCATAGAAATGACCAATAAATATCGTTCTGATGTTGTTTTCCTGGATATTCACCTACCTGATATGAATGGTTTTGAAATATTACAAGCGCTAAATTATCATCCAATGGTGATATTTACGACTGCTTACGCAGAATATGCAGTTCAAGTCTTTGAAGTGTTTTCTGTAGATTACTTAGTAAAACCATTTGATGATCTCCGGTTCAAAAAAGCCATTGACAAAATAAGTCAGTTCCAACATGTAGTGCCTGTGCCTGATTATGCCAAAATGGCGACACTGTTTTTTGAAGCCCAACGCAAACCAAAACAAACAACACTGGCTGTCAAATCTGGCCAAAAAATCTTGCTCATTGATTATGAAGATATCACCCATCTCAAAGCGGACGATAAATATGTAACAGTATCTACAGCAACCAACAAAACCTATCTTTGTGAAAAATCCTTAGGTACACTAGAAGAAAGTCTTCCTGATCACTTCATTAGAGTACATAGGTCATTTATTATTAATAAAACTTGGATTGCAGAGATACATCGATATTTCAAAGGAAGGCTGATGTTGGTCATTGATGACAAAGAACGTACCACAGTTATCACATCCGAAAGTTACACCCACCAAGTTAAATCAGTCTTAGGGCTATAGTCTTTACTTAGAGTGTCAATTTTTTAAATAGTGCAAAAAAAAAGTTGCATTTAGAAATCCGAAATGCAACTTTTTTTAATTATACATCTGCTCTAAAATTATTTCTTCGTGATTGTCATTACCGCATTTTGCATAGCAGGAATGACTTGGACTATTTTGTCTGCAGATTTTGTCGCTATATTGATCCAATAGGTGGTTTTGTCAGCTTCATTTTCATGGCTTACTACATCCACTACATGATAACTTTTGTCACCCATTTTTTCAGGATCTTTTACGGTAAGTACTACTTTTTTGGCTTTCATGGTCATCATATCTGGTATGCTGTACGCCAATGTATATCCTGGTTTCAGGTCTAAACCACCGATTACATAATCAGAACCTGGTCCATCTGCCATGTATGCACCGTCAAACTCCATTTCCATGTTTTGACCAGCCATGCTGACTGATGCTTTTTTATCAGTGAATGTCATAGGGATTTCTTGACCCATTTGGTTCATTGTGCGTGATACTGGTTTGAAATCAGCTGTACACTTTAATACGTCTGACATATCACCCATAGTACTTTTTGATTCATCTTTAATCAACCAATGGTCACCATCTTTAGTGATCGTACGTGTCATCTGCATGGGAATCTTTTGGCCTGAAACTTCTACAGACATATCATATTCAGATGTACCCTCCTTAATTGTGTTTTTGATAGCAGGCAATGCACTAGATATTTTAACTTCAGATTTTTGTGCATAAGTGACTTTGGTAATATCTACATTTAAGTTTTCTAATGTGGATTTTACATCATCCGCCATTTCTTTTTGGAATCTACCACCCAAAATCTCCGAAAGGAATTGTTCTACTTTTGCATACATTGCCTTTTTGTTCAATGGTTTTGCAAATCCATGTCCTTCATCTTTAGCCAATAAATAGTCTACCTTTTTGCTTTTCTCTCTTAATGCGATGACGATTTGGTCCGCTTCTGCTTGTTTTACCCGTGGGTCATTGGCACCTTGGATGATGAGTAGTGGTTTATTGATTTTATCTACACTAAATAGTGGACTTGCATCTTTGATAAGTTTTTTACCTTCTTCTGTATTAGGATCTCCCACCATACCATAGAGGAATGCTCTACCTGCTTCCCAATATGCTGGTACCGATTCCAACAAAGTGAATATATTGCTTGGCCCTACGATATCTACACCACACGCATATACATCAGGTGTGAATGCCAATCCTGCCAATGTAGCATATCCACCGTAACTCCCGCCCATGATGGCAACTTTGTCTTTATTGGCAATGCCTTCTTTGATTAAATGTTTTACGCCCCAAGTGATATCATCTTGCATAAGTTTGCCCCACTGGAGGTCACCAGCATTTTGGAATTTTTTGCCGTATCCGCCACTAGCTCTGAAGTTAGGTTGAAGTACCGCGTATCCTCTATTAGCCAAAAACTGTGCTTCAGCGTCATATCCCCAATAATCTCTAGGCCCCTTAGGTCCACCATGTACCAAAACTATCACAGGCAAGTTTTTTCCATCCACACCAGCAGGTATCGTTAGGTATGCTGGTATTTCTAATCCGTCACTACTCTTGTATGAAATTGGCTTCATTGGTGAAAGATGTTGTTCTACTTCCTTCAATTTTGGCCTTCCTGTATATTGGAATGTTACGTTTTTAGTTTTGGCATCATAAGCATGCACTTCTGAGGCATACTTATCTCCCCAAACAGCGATCAAGAACTTGCTATAATCCTTTGTGTTGCTTTGGAAATCTACTTCTCTACCTGGGAATTTTGCTTTCACTTCATTGTACATCGCTTCCCATTTTTTGTCTTTGAAATATTTTTTTGTCTTGTCCAATGTATATGAAGTCGAAATTATTTTTCTTGTATTTCTATCAACAGACAATCCACCGAAATCTACTTTATTTTCAGGGTCACTCTCAATTTTGACTTTGGTTTTAGTTTCAGGATTCATTAGGAAAAGGGCAGATTTATCTAGGTCTCCAACGTTAGTTACCAAATAAAACTGCGTGTTGTCTTCGTTCCATCCGCTACTGTAAGCTGTCTCTGTCACCAGTGTCTCATATATAGGCGTCAGTGATTTATCAGCATTTACTCTAAGGAAAGTAGTTGCTCCTTTTTCATCAGTACGATATAACATTCTTAATTTGTCATTCCAGTCAAAATCATATCCTGTTATTCTGTCTTTGTTTTCGTACTTCAAGGTTAATTCGCCTGTAGAAATCTTTAATTCATACAGGTCGTGCCATGCTTTGTCTCTATCATTGAGTCCGATCATCATCAAGTCCGGATTGTTTTGGCTCACATTATAGATCTGTGCCGTTACCTCGTCTTTTGGTGTTAAGTTTCTTGAATCTGGAACACCGTTAGCTGCGGGTGATGCTTTAGGATCTACGGCAAATACGTTGATGTTTTCGTCGCCATCTTTGTCTTTTACATACAAGATGTACTTACTATCATCCGTCCAGAAATAACCATACAATGGTCTAGAGCTGTCTGTCAAAGGCTTTGCTTTGTCAAATGGATCATTGATCTTCTTGACCCAAACATTCATAATACCATTATAGGCTTTCATAAACGATATCCATTGCCCATCTGGACTAATCTGACCTGAAGATATCTCAGGATTTCCAAAAAACAAATCTCTGTCTAAGAGTGGTGTTTTCTGTGCATCAATGCTTAATGTCATAGCAAAAAAAGTTGTTAAAATGAATAAAATTCTCATGATGTTAATGATTTTCAAAATATAACGGTCCAAAATGGCAATAAGTTTTAAGCTATATACCAATTGATGGATTTTCAAGACGAAGGGTTGATGAATAGATTCAATTACTAAGTTATCATCTGAAATGAAGATAACATGGTAATTTTTTTAAGTTTGTCTTTTTACAAATGATAGGATCTATTGCTTAAAGATAATTCTAAGCTTATCGATTTCCTTGATGTATTAGAGGATTTGGGCACTATAAAAAAAACAAACTAAAATCATAAACCCAAATGTCCAATATCATCTTCCATCTTTCTCCTTCCATTTAACTTTGTTTTGCAAATCAATCAATATGAAACGGATAGTAATTCTAGGTGCAGGCACAGGTGGAACCATGATGGCACAACATCTATATAAGGAAGTTGACAAAAAAGAATGGTCTATTTCTATTGTGGACGAACGCAAAGATCACTATTATCAACCAGGTTTTTTGTTCCTACCCTTTGACCAATACAAACCTGAAGATATTGTAAAACCAATTTCTGAATTTATTCCCAAAGGAGTGGATTTTGTTAATATTGGTATAGAAAAAATTCTTCCAGAATCTCATCAAGTTATATTAGTAAATGGCAATACGCTTATTTATGACATTTTGATCGTGGCAACAGGATCTGAAATTGCGCCAGAAGAGATAGAAGGAATGAAAAGTGAAGAGTGGGGAAGAAGCGTATTTACTTTTTATACTTTTGAAGGAGCAATAGCATTGAGAGATAAACTGAAAACTTGGCAAGGAGGAAAATTGGTCGTTCATATTACAGAAATGCCCATAAAATGTCCTGTTGCACCACTTGAATTTGCGTTTTTGGCAGATAGTTTTTTTAAGGATAAAGGCTTGAGAGATAAAGTTGAAATCACTTACGTCACTCCTTTGAGCGGTGCTTTTACTAAGCCAAAAGCAACCGCAACATTGGAGTATCTTCTGAAAGAAAAAAACATTCATATAGAACCAGATTTTGCCATAGAATCAGTCGATAATGAAGCCAAAACAATCAATGATTATGGTGGGAAATCTGTGCCTTATGATCTTCTAGTAACTATTCCTACTAATAAAGGGAGTAATGTGATAGAAAGATCAGGTATGGGTGACGAACTCAATTTTGTCCCAACTGATAAAGGTACATTGCAGTCCAAAAAATACCCTGATGTATTTGTAATTGGAGACGCTACCAATGTACCTACTTCAAAGGCTGGATCTGTGGTCCACTTTGAAGCTGAAATTCTTACCGAAAACATTCTCAGTTATATCAAAGGCCAAAAACTTGAACAAGAATTTGATGGTCATGCCAATTGTTTTATCGAAACGGGTGGCGGCAAAGCTTTACTCATAGATTTTAATTATGACCACGAGCCAGTCACGGGTACATTTCCAATAGCAGGGATAGGACCTCTGAGATTGCTTAAAGAATCTAGATTTAATCATTTTGGGAAATTGGCTTTTAAGTGGGTTTATTGGAATATGTTGCTCAAGGCAAGACCCATACCATTCGTTACATCAAAAATGAATGTAGCAGGAAAAAATTATAATTAATTTAAAAATAATAATAAAATATCAAATCATGGACAAAGTAATAAACGGAAAGAACATCTCAGTTACCGAAGAAGGATTTATGACAGATTTCAGCCAATGGGACAAAGCGATAGGCGATGCCATTGCATCTGAAAATAATATAGCACTAACACCTAGGCATTGGGAAGTATTAGATTACATTCAGACAGAATATAAAAATGAAGTTCCACTAAGTATTCGTAAAATAGGTAAAAGTGGTGTCGTAGATATCAAAGAATTTTATGCTTTGTTTCCAACAGCACCACTTAAAACTGCTACTAAAATAGCAGGTATTCCCAAGCCTGTCAGTTGTATTTAATCTCATTAACGCTTTAAAATATATAAAAATGGAAGATAATGGTTCAATCAAAAAGATGATGATCATCTTATCCAAAGCGACTTTGGAGAATGTATATGCTTGTTTTGTATTGGCTAATGGTGCTAGAATGGAAGGCATCGAAGCTGAAATATTTTTTACTTTCTTCGGCTTAGAAGCTATACACAACAAAAAACTTGATCATCTACACATTGCCACCGTTGGTAATCCCGCCATGCACATGCCAACTATGTTAGGAGGTCTGCCTGGTATGGAAGCAATCGCTACATCGATGATGAAAAAAGAAATGGAAAAAATAGATATGCCCGATGTTAGAGAGTTTTTAGAAATACTGACGGCTTCTGGTGTGAAGCTTTGGGCTTGCAAATTGGCGATGGACATGTTTCACTACAATAAAGAAGATATGATTTCAGACCTTGATGGTGTAATTACTGTGGGTGACTTTTACAAACAGGGTTCTGGTGTAGGTACACACATGTTGTTTATTTAAGTGGTCTCCTTTTATATGATTTAAGCTTTATCTTATACCAAGAAATAAACATGGTCTGCATAACTAACTAAACAATAAAGTAGGATATCAGGTTAATATGTGTCGCTTGACCATAAACCTGATATCACTTTTTTAGATTATCTATATAAATTCCTTCATGCAGTTACTTTTTCAATACCTTAAAAACTATAAAGGGCTTATCTTTTTAGCCTTACTACTTGCTGCTGTCAATCAAACGTTTTCGTTGCTTGATCCGTATATTTTTGGAAAAATAATAGATAGATTTGCTTCTAAACCAGCAGATTATACGCAAAACGAATTTATAAAAGGTGTAGGTCTTCTCATACTTGCCGCTATAGGTGTAGCTATGGTGAGTCGGATTGCAAAGGCATTTCAGGATTATGTTACAAGTCTGATCATACAGAAATTCGGTGCCAAAGTCTACACGGATGGGCTCAAACACTCATTGAAATTGCCTTTTCAGCAATTTGAAGATCAACGTAGTGGAGAGACACTCAATATTTTGCAAAAAGTACGTGCTGATACTGAAAAATTTATTTCCAATTGTATCAATGTCTTGTTTGCATCTTTGGTAGGGATCGTTTTTGTGATGATATATGCTTTTGCTGTGGAGCCAAGGTTGGTGTTTATTTACTTTTTTGCTTCTTTTCTATTATTTGCTTTGACTAATTTTTTAAGTAAAAAGATTAAAGTCATTCAAAAAAATATCGTCAAAGAAACCAATATTTTGGCAGGTGCTACTACTGAAAGTCTTCGCAATATTGAGCTTGTAAAAAGTCTAGGTCTGACCAATCAAGAAATCAGAAGACTCAATACTTCCACCATGAAAATTTTACAATTAGAGCTCAAAAAAGTAAAGGATATACGCAGTATAAGTTTTGTGCAAGGTACGTTTGTCAATTTCTTAAGACAGTCTATCATGTTTTTTCTTTTGTTATTAATTTTCAAAAACGAACTCTCTGTAGGACAGTTGATGACACTTCAGTTTTATTCGTTTTTTAT
>JBGSOH010000036.1:0-8195 GCA_041739205.1 Saprospiraceae bacterium | reverse complement strand
GCAATTTTTGCAATTCGAGCAAGTTCTATCCTTATTTCAATTGGCGGAGTGGCTGTTGATTTTTTGATATCTAAATGCCAATTAAAATCATTAACATTGGAAAAATTGACTGCAATTCTCGCCAATTTTGAATAATCACGTTTCTTTTCTAACCCAAGCCAATCACCAGCAACCAATAATCTGTCGCCACGATAAATGTAAAAACCTTGTTCCTGAAACCAGCCAAGCGAACCGCCTGAATTTTCATAATCCTTTTTCCCGATTTCAGACATATGCGGAAGTATAAAATAGGTTATTTCAACATTTCCAAAACTTTCTGTTTGTCCCATTTCTGGTTTTGGGTTTAGGTTTAGTAAAAAAGGATTGTACGCTTCAATTTCAGTATTTTGAAAGAATATTTTTATCCGCTTACTATCAATGAATTTGTGAAATACCAGACTTAAGTGATTTTTTACATTTATCATTTCTTGGTAAAAAGCGTTTTTAACGCTTTCGTTGCTGGCTTCGACATTGCCAACAATTCGGTCTAATTTTTCCCATAAAACCAAAGTCCCTGAATTTTGATTTTTAATCGCATTAAGAAACGAAACATCAGAAACAAAATCCAGCAACTGCCACTCATTTTCTTCATTGATAAAATCAATGTCCCAACAACGTTTAATTGTTTCCAGTCCTTCTTTCTTTGTGATACAAGTAAGTCTTTTACATTGTGAAAAAGAAGCTGTTTTTAAACCCATACCGAAACGACCTAAATCTTTTTCGTTCCGTTCTTCTTCAGGATCTTTACTGCCTGGTGTCATTGCCAAAATAAGTTCTCCTTTATTCATTCCTATGCCATTGTCGGTAATTGAAATAAATGAATCTTGACCATTCCATTTATATTCTAATCTAATTTCTTTAGCGTTTGCAGATATAGAATTGTCTATAATGTCTGAAATAGCAGTAGAAAGGTTATAGCCAAAACTCCTGTATGAGTTTATGGTAGATTTGGGGTTTGGCTTGGCGATTTCGGCTTTGTATTGTTGCATTAAATTATCATTTTTATTAAAAAAAATAATTAATCATTAGAGCTGTGATATTACATATTCTTTATCAATATCTGGAAACCCTATGCGGTTATAATATCTAATAAAATTTGTAATCATGGACTGTGCATATGGAGTGTCTAATTTTGTAAATCTAAAAGATTTATCAAGCTCTTCATAATTTACCATTATCTTCTCTTGAAAATCAATAATTGAGTTTTCAATAAAAGGTGTTTTAGGTAAATAAAAATTTCTTTCCGATTGATTATTTGATAGTAGTCTATTTAATTTATCTAAAGTATTAGCATTTTTATTAGCAATATAATCAGTATAAATTTTGTTTGTATTTATGTTTTTTACTTCTGCTAATAATATTTTCTCTGCTTTTCTTCCTAGACTTGTGGCATTTTTAAATCTCTCAACATAATCACAATCAGGTGTTAATAATACATATATTTTATTTTTATAGTTTATAATATCACCTGCTTCAAATTCTTTCACTGCTTCTATTGGATATATATAAAATTCCATAGGAAGTACATTGTGATTAAGTCTTTCGTCCCCAACTAAATTCCTAATATTATCTTTGGATAAAGAAGCTGACAATCTTCTTAATATTAAATATCCTAATGATTTTTCTTCATCTTCATTATTAAATATTTCTCTTTGATTATGTATAGTATCCCAAAAATATTTTTTAAATTCTATTTCAATTAGAGTATGAACTTTATCTTTTAGACTAACGATATTTGAGTTGATTAATTGCTCTATTTCATTTTTTAAGTTTTTAACTCCATCTTTTTTGTCAGTAACTCCAACAACATGAGATTTTAAATTTGCAATCTTATGTGAAACAGCAGTGTGAAAAACAATCGGTATAAAAGTTCTTTCTTGTATATCTTTTAATATACTTAATCCTTCTTGTTCAGCTTCTTCAGAAGCCTTCCCTTTACATAAATCCAAAACAACTAAATCAAATTTTTCTTTTCTAATTCTTTCTAAACCAGTATCAAATGAATTCTCAGGAACTGCTTCAATTGTATATTTATTAATTTTTAACCCATTAAAAAATTCAACTAATTCATTAACGATTTCTTCGTCATCTACAAATAAGATTCTTAAAGTCATTTATATCCTATGTTTAAAAGTTATTTTAAAATTTGCACCTTCGAGCGGGCCATTATTTAATAAATAAAAATCACCATTGTATTCAGAAACTAATTCTCCAACTATAGTCAAGCCCAATCCTATCCCATCAGGTTTTGTGCTAAAATAAGGATCAAAAACAGATAATTCCGTACCTTTTTTAATCCCTGGTCCATTATCACTAAAAATTATAGAAAGAGAATCTAAATTTCTTTCTACATCAACAAAAATCTTTTTTTCATGATTAACAGACTCCAACCAATAAATTGAATTTTGAATTAAATTCATTAAAATAATACCTAATTCAGCTTCATCAATCGTGACGGAATTTTTAGTATTTGGTAACTGATATTCAATATTAAGTTTCTCCAAATCTCTATGAGCGAGAGAAAATTGATTATTAATAATATCCTCAACAATTATTTGTTTTGGTCTTCCTCTTTTTCTTCCACCAAAAGGTTCAATTCGTTTAAATAATTGTGCAAAATCCTCTCTTATTTTTATTATTTTATCTGCATTTGATTCAATACTGTCAAAATTAATAGTTGAATTTTTAAGTTGACGTTTAATTAGATTTGCTTGAATATCAATTTTACCCAAATAATTACCACCATCATGAAGTATTACATCTATTAACTGTCCTAAAGTTGTAAGTCTTCTATATCTTGATATGATTTCTTGAACTTTTTTTACGCCTTCATTAATTTCAATTTCTTTTTGTTGAATTAAATCAAGTACTTCCTTGTTTTCAGGCAATTTTTCATTCAAATAAACCAAAACTTCTTTTAAAGAGAATCTATCGAAAAGACTTTCTGTGCCCTTATTAGCATCGTCATTTTCTCTAGGTCTCTCATTGTATCTCCTGATTTCAACTTCATTTAAAATTAAAACAATAAATTCTTTAAGGTCAACAAATGACTGACTATCAACAATACCTTCTCTATTACTTTGATCTTTTAATTCTGGATTAGTATCGAGCCCAATAGAAACATATCCTACAATTTGATTATTACTTAATCTCATTGTCGGATTATTAACTCTTCTAATATTTAAGTTTAACCAATCATTATTTTTATTCCCATATGGAATAACTCTAAAATTATCTCTATAAATACTAATTCCTGCTAAATCATCTAAATCCCCTTTGACGTTTTTTACTGATGACTCAATATCATTTGCTAAACTTTTTATAGAATCACTATCTCTGTTCCAAACTTTAAATTCAAACTGAAATGGACCACAAATTGGAAGTCTATTTGGGTTTCTTAAATTAAACTCTTCGATTGACAAGCTCAATGGAATTGTTTCATTATTTTTTTTACTGAAGTAAATTATTTCAGGTGTTCCTTCATCAGAGATGTATCCTTTTATATAATAATCAGGTCTATTTAGAGTTTCGGGTCTTTCAATCAGACCACTTAAATCTTCTAAACCGTCAGGTAATTTCAACTCTATCAAAAAGTCTTCTGTGGGTGATATTGGGCTTAATAATCTTGATAATGAAACTCTTAATTCTCTGATTTGATGTTCGTCCCAAGAATTGTTTAACTGGTTCAATTCAAGAATGGTTCCTTTAGTTAAAATAGTTTGCGGTTCTCTGACAAACCACTTAGTTTTAATCTCTTCTAAATATTTATCTTCATCTGAGAAATCATCCCAATTAAAATTTACAACTATTTCATTATCGTCTTTCTTTTTTGTGTAAATATCTAATTTACTGGCTAGTTTTGCTGAAGCAAACCTTCCAATTCCCTTTTCACCTGTAAATCTTCTTTGCTTATTTTCATTTTCAGTTTTTTTCTTAAAATTTGTAGCCGGCTCCATCCATACATTTTCAATTATGTTTAGATCCATGCCGTCTCCTTCATCAAGGATAATTAGTTTAGAAAATTCCTTTTTAATAAGTCTCTTTTCTCTTTTTCCTTCTACAATTTTATCAACTACTCCTTGAAATTCGACCACAACTATAGGACTATTAGCATCATAGCTATTCTTTACTAATTCAATTATAGCAACCACATTATTACTAATCAAATCTTCACCTATAGTTTTTATTAATCTAGCTTTTGGTTTTAATGAAGATTCCCCATTTTGAATTGGTGTTTTACTCATTTTTTATATTTTAATAACCAATTATTAATATTCCTTTTAATGGTAGAATTAATCTTCCCGAAGCATACAATGAATCAAAAAAGGTCATAACACTTTGAAAATCTTTATTTGTTCTATATGTATTTCTGACTGCAATAACTAAAAAATCGACATCATGCATCATACAAGCTTGAAATAAATCTTTTAAAAACTGATAATTTGTAACCGCTCTACCTGCTTCTACTTCAATTACTGTTTTTAGTTCTTCATTATAGTCATCCGCTTCAAAATATTTTTCCAACTTACCATTCATACCAAAAAGAACAGGGACTTTTATTTTGTCAATTGCTTTTTTTGAAACTTCAACTTGATAATTTAACTCTAAGAGATTTAATGAGATTATTTCTAAGACATCGTTACTATTTAAAGTAAAATCATCAGAAGAAATGACTCTTTGATTTAAAATAAAAATATCAACTACATCTTTCAAATGATTAGGTATTTCTTTTCTTTTTGGATAACATTGCCAATTAATCATAGATGCACTTTAATTGCTTTTGCAATTCCTTCAGCCATCAGTACTGGTACAGCATTGCCAATCTGTTTAAAAGCAGATGTTCTGCTTGATTCAAAATAATAGTCATCAGGAAAACTTTGAATTCTTGCGGCTTCTCTAACTGTTATTGATCTGTTTTGATTAATGTCAGGATGTATATAATAATGGCCATCCATTGCAATATGAGCAACTACTGTATGAGAAATACCGTTATGGTTAACTACTTGGAAACGATTAGTGAAAGATGTTAAATTATTATGTTTCCTAAGATGTTCAGGAAGTTCAGCATAATTTAATCTTTTACCTTCATTTACCCATTTAGATACTGCTATTTTATAGATTTGAAGATCATTTTCGTTATTTGGTCTTGAGATATGCTGAGTGGTAAAATTTATTCCATTTCTAATACCAGAATTGTTTAAGTACTCGGTTGGGGGGCCACTATATGCCATGGCTCCAAGATTGCCACCTCCATTTTTTATTTTGGGTAAATCAGGGAAAAGATCATCAGCAATAGTATATTCTTTTGTGATTTTCTCAAATGAAGGATAAGCAAATTTCAATTCTTTTTTCCAGCCTATAATTATAACCCTTTTTCTATCTTGAAGAACGCCAAAGTCTTTGGAATTAAGAATTTTATAGTCCAATTCATAACCAACCAACTTCACTGCATTTAGAATTTTCGTTAGATATTCTCCATTAGCAGCGGATAAAATTCCTGGTACATTTTCAAAGACAAACATTTTGGGGTTGTACTTTTTTAAAAATTCAACATAATGTAAATAAAGGTGATTTCTTGGATCGTCTGTCATTCCTTTAGGGTCTCTTGCTCGTCCTGCAATACTATATGCTTGACATGGAGGACCTCCAACAATTAAATCTACTTCTTTGCCTTTTAACTTATCATCAGTAATTTTAAAAATATCCGAAATAGTTTTATCCGATATTTCCATATTTATTATAGATTTTATTAAATTTTCAGGGATCCTCTCCCATAACAAATCCCTAGAAATTTTACCATTCAAATAATCATAGTATATATCTAGCTTATTAATACTTTTAAGAAAATGATAAGCTGTTCTGGTCTTTAAAGTATTACATGCTTCGCTATTCATTTCAACATGGCATATAGGCTCAAACCCAGCTCGTATAAAGCCTTCAGACAAACCACCAGCCCCTGCAAATAAATCTATATAATTTAAATTCTTCATAAATTAACTGTTAAAAACTCAAATTCACAATTTAATATCCAGCTAAGTTTGGCCAACATATCAATGTTGTAAGCAAATCTGCCACTCTCTATTTTTGAGATAGTAGAACGATTTACATTCATCAAATCTGCCAAATCATCTTGGCTATACCCTTTTGTCTCCCGAGATTCTTTAACTTTATAGCCAATTCTCTTCCTATACACCTTTATAAATTGATCTTGATCTGAAATACTTTGCTCCATCTTGCTAAATTGTTTAATTGCTATCAAGAATTTGATTTAAGATGATATTAATGGCATCATCTTTCTCTAAAATATTACCAAATTCTCTCATGGATTCAACGTCATCATAGACACCATTTTTATCGTTCCAACTTAACCATTCTATTAATTTACTTCTTTCCCATAATTGAAGCTCTTTCTTGAGTTCATCATGTTCTAACTCCATTATTTTGTAAAAAGGATGTCTTAATTTCCTGCTTTGATTTTCAAGTGTTTCCATCATACTGTTGTATTTAATTGAAGTGATGCAATATCTAATATCAGAGAACCTGAGTGCTGTTCATAATATTCGCTTTGAATAATTACCTGAATATTGGTTAAAACGAAATTTTGCTGGATTTCAAAGTTTAATCCAAAATCCGGAATTTCAATTTTTATAACTTTCCCTTGGAAAATCTTACCTTCTTCAGTCTGAACAGATAATTCTTGCCCAAGCAAATCATCAGAACAGAATTCAACAAGTTCAAGGTCTTCAATTAATACTGTGTTTATTGGCACAAGTGAGAGATCGATACCAAGAGCCTTTATGTGTGTCCTAGGAATATCGACGTCATTGAATAAATCCAAAACAACGTAGAATTGTGCAGGATCTTCATCAGGAAAAGGTGTGTGAAAGCGGACTATCTGTCCTTTTTGTGTTGGTATCATTTTACAATGCAGAATTTATAGCGTTGCCCCCGCTTTTTTAAGTTTATGCAAAAGTATATAAAATTTGTATAAGTTAAAAATATTCTTTCAACTTTAAGATTATGAATCTTGTACTCTATTTTTACAGACCATATTGATTGCTATTTCAATAAAGAAATATCAATATGTAATAGGCCTTAGGAAGGAAATGGATAGATGTTAACAGGGTAGATATTAGCAGGCTCCTCCATATATGCAGAACAGTCATAACGGTAGCTAACTTATTACGGTTGTGAATTCGCACATAAACTATCTGTCGAACATATTCCATCCCCTACCACCTAATCCTAACTCCTGTCCATGCTACCCATTCTCTGAAGTCATTGGTGTCCTGGATGGCGGTATAGATGTTTCGTTGGCATCTTAGCTCCAGGTCTGCGAAGGATGTAACCGGGTAACTGGAGTTGATGATGTAACCTGTTTTTGATTCCTGGTTTTTTATTGATAGGTACTGAATGCCTACGGTATTGCGCCATTTGTCAAATAGGGTCAATGATCCTGAGGTGTTTAGGGTGAGGATGGCTTTGTTTTGATCTCCTATCACTTGATTGGGTGTATAGTTGGCAGCGAGGTTGATGGATGATCTTTTTATGGTTAGGGTCTGCGTGATGCCGTACATTTTCAGGTTGTAATCGATGCCTGAAATATTTGAGTTGAGATTTTGGGCCAGGTAGGTGAGCTGTGTGTATGAGGTGACTTCCTTTGTAATGGTGAGTGGATAGCCGATATTGAAATTCAACATGGTGGCATTGGTGTTCAGATCTTGGTTGGTGGCTACGATTTGATTGTTTTGGGCGTATGGCGCAAATGACATGGTGATCGATGGCCACTTAGGAAAGTTTGCTGTGCCGGATATTCCATAAGATTTGGTTGTACTTTTGGAAGTAGTGAGCAATGGGTCCAGGCTATTGGCATCTTGACGGGCAAATGCAGATACATTTACTTTGTTTTTAAAAAAGGACTGTCGGACTTCTGCCTTCCAACGCATCATATCGTTGAGTAGATTGGGGGCACCGAGTGAAAAGTAGTTGGCTCCAACCCGTTCGATATTGGCTTTGATTTTTGTGGCATTTCCTATCACTTTGATGTCTGTATAAGCTTTCCATGCTATATCGTAAGAAGACGCATTGTTTACATTTCCAAATAATCCACTTAATGGAATATCTTGCTTTCTGAACTCTTGTGCTCCATCAGTTAC
>JBGSOH010000309.1:0-13504 GCA_041739205.1 Saprospiraceae bacterium | reverse complement strand
CCATTCAGGAGCGAACAGGATACACCATGAAACCAGCATATCAGCATTGGTGGCCAAAAGATACAGAAAACCCCTACACTGAAGCTAAGCCTTTTGACTGGATCAGAGCATATCACGTAGGAGGTCGGTCATTATTATGGGGTAGACAGTCTTACAGATTGGGTGACCTTGATTTCCAAGCAAATGCAAAAGAAGGAATTGCAGTAGATTGGCCCATAAGATATGCCGACATCGCGCCATGGTATGACTATGTAGAGACATTTGCAGGTATCAGTGGACAAAACGAAGGTTTGAGTCAGCTGCCTGATGGTAAGTTTTTACCTCCCATGGAGTACAATTGTTTAGAAATAGATGTAAAAAAGAGAATCGAAGCTAAACTCGGCATCAAAATGATCATGGGTCGTACCGCTCACCTTACCGAACCAAAAGGGAATAGAGGTATCTGCCAATCACGTAATAGATGTATGCGTGGCTGTCCTTATGGCGCATATTTTAGTAGCAATGCATCTACTCTACCTGCTGCCGAAGCGACTGGAAATCTGACCATTAGACCATATTCTATTGTCACTGAGATCATCCTAGATGAAACTAAGGAAAAAGCAAAAGGTGTAAGAATTTACGATTCAGAAACCAAAGAAACCAAAGAATATTATGCAAAAGTGATATTTATGTGTGCATCTACCTTAGGTACTGCCCAAATCATGCTGAATAGTACTTCTGACAGATTCCCAGAAGGTTTCGGAAACGAAAGTGGCGAATTGGGACATAACCTGATGGATCACCACTTCAGACTAGGAGCAAGTGGCAAGTCTGATGATCATAAAGATAGTTATTTCTCAGGTAGAAGACCGACAGGTATCTATATCCCGAGATTCCAAAACATAGATGCGAAAAGCAAAAGACCATACTTAAGAGGATTCGGTTACCAAGGTGGTGGTGGACGTGATGGATGGAGATCATACGTCGCAGAAGATGGATATGGCAAAGGATTTAAAGATGCTGTATCGCAAGCAGGAGATTGGACATTTGGTATGACGGCTTTCGGAGAGTGCCTGCCTTATCATGAGAATAAAGTAAGTCTCAATAAAGAGTTAAGAGATATTTATGGTCTACCTACCCTTATTATGGATGCAGAGTGGAAAGAAAACGAAAAACTGATGCGTAAAGATATGACGGCTAATGCTGCTGAAATGCTAGAAGCAGCAGGACTTAAAGATGTCAATACCTTTGACTCGGGTTGTAACCCTGGACTAGGAATACATGAAATGGGTACCGCAAGAATGGGTAAAGACCCCAAAACGTCCGTCCTTAATAAATGGAATCAGGTACACGCCGCAAAAAATGTATTTGTGACGGATGGTTCATTTATGACTTCGGCAGCTTGTGTCAATCCTTCTTTGACTTACATGGCATTTACAGCTCGAGCAGCAAATTATGCAGTGGAAGAATTGAAAAAAGGAAATCTTTAATTATTAATTGATCAAATTTAAAACAAAATATAATGGATAGAAGAGAAGCATTAAAAGCAACATCTTTATTCTTGGGATATACACTGACTGCTGGGTCGGCAGCGGCATTGATAGGAGGATGCAAAGCGGAAACATCTAGAGATTGGACTCCGAAAACATTCAGTGTAGAACAATCTGACCTACTTGCAGAAATCTGTGAAACCATCTTCCCTAAAACAGATACACCTGGTGCAAAAGATGCATTATGTCATCGATATATAGATGAATTAATCACCAATTTTTATGATGCCGACAATCAGAAGTATTTCTTAGAAGCCTTAGGTGTGTTTGATGAAAAATCAAAGGCAAAATATTCTAAAGCTTTCGTAGCACTAAATACCAATGAAAGGGAAGAAATCCTGGGAATTCTAGCCAAAGAAGCCAAGGATTATAAAGATGACACAGGCAAAAAACCACACATTTTTAAAGCCATCAGAGAAGCAACTGTGAGTGGCTATTTTACGAGCGAAGTAGGAGCAAATGGTGGTTTATGTGCCTTTGTGCCTGTACCTGGACCATATCAAGGTTGTATAGATTATAGCACAGTGGGCAAAGCTTATGTACTATCATAATTTAATTTCAAAACAAGTTAGCTAGATGGTATCATTGTAATACAACATCTTCTAGTGACTAAAAAAACCAATATTAACATGTATAAATATATGTATCTTTTTATGTTTTCAATGTCGATTTTATCATGTAAGGAAGGCAACAAAACAGAAACGACCGCTGAAACAGACAATCCTGATACCACATCTATAAAGATATCGCTTGCACAGTGGTCTTTTCACAAAGCCTTGATGGATAAGAAAATGGACAATTTAGATTTTGCGACCAAAGCAGGTTCTTTAGGTTTCGATGGTGTAGAATATGTCAATCAATTCTTTAAAGAAAAAGCCCAAGACACAGCCTATTTAGCTCAAATGACTCAAAAAGCTAAGGAAGCAGGTGTAGAACAGTTACTCATTATGGTAGATGGAGAAGGATATCTCGGTGATGCAGACGAAGCAAAAAGAACAGAAGCCATCAACAATCATCATAAATGGGTAGATGCTGCTGCTTTTCTAGGTTGTCATTCTATCAGAGTCAATGCACATGGCGAAGGCACCGCAGAAGAAGTTGCAAAGTATGCAGTGGACGGATTATCTAAATTGTCAGATTATGCCGCTACAAAAAACATCAATGTGCTCGTGGAAAATCATGGAGGTTATTCTTCAGATGGTACATGGTTGGCAGGTGTCATGGCAGCAGTCAACAAACCTAATTGTGGTACCTTACCTGATTTCGGAAACTTCTGTGTCAAAAGACAAGACGGTAAAATGTGGGATTCTCCATGTATAGAAGAGTATGACAAATATAAAGGTGTAAGCGAATTAATGCCATTCGCAAAAGCAGTTAGTGCTAAGTCTTATGAATTTGGTGAATTAGGTTTTGAAACCACCATCGATTATCTAAAAATGATAGGCATTGTTAAAGATGCAGGATACAAAGGTTACATTGGTGTAGAATACGAAGGTAGCAGAATGGGCGAAGAAGAAGGCGTCATCGCTACCAAAACACTTATAGAAAAATGTCTGAAAGAAGTATCAGAATCAACAGCAGAAAGTAAATAATACTGTTATAATGTCTGGTATAATTTAAGTGAAATAACCAATCTCACATAGTTATTAAAAAGCACCTACTTTGTTTCAAAATAGGTGCTTTTGTTTTTTTGTGTAATCTGTTCTTACTGTGAAAACAAATTCAATATTCCTGAATAAAAGAATTACTCTTTTTCGATCCTCTTTTTCTCTTCAAATTCCAATATTTCATTAAATATCCTATCCAATTCTTCTCCTGGTATATCCTTAATGATGATCTCTTTTTTCTCATCTAGGATAAAGATTTTAGGTGTAGATGGTATTCTAACTTTCTGATTATACCTCTGATAAGTATCTCCAGTATTTATAAAACCTTCCATCTTTTTCTCTTTGATAGCTGGCCAGCAAGTAGCTGTTTTGTCTCCACCCTTTGTACAAACAGCTAGCATTTTGACGCCTTTGTTTTTATTCTTTTCATAAAACGATACGACATCTGGCATGATCTTCTTGCAATGTCCGCAATCAGGTGCCCAAAATATTACAACCGTATAAGGTGACTTGATGGCACTCAACGTCACAGGTGTTCCATCTTCCATGTAAGTAACAATGTCTGGCATTATTTTACCAATCAAGATCGGTCTAAGATCATTGGCATTATCGGTCATCTTTTTGAGATTTTCCTCTGTCACCCAAGAAGCTTTGCCTTTGCTATAATATTTGTCTACTAAATGTACATATATAGCATCAAGACCGACCATTTTCATCTGTGCATACTTATTCAGAAAATCTGCAAGATAATATCTATAAGCCTCCGGATTAGGTTCGAGCAATGTAAGTATCCTATCCACAGATTTAATCAAAGAATCTGGTTGTTGACTAGATAGTTTCTGAATATAAAAATCTATTTTTTGGTGGATAAAAGGCGTTCTGATAAGTGCAGGATGACTCAAATCTATAAAATCGAAGTAATGCTCCTTATAATAAAGATATCTTTTCATTTGAGTTTCTTGCTCTGTACCTTCGAAAGTTGGTAAATCAACTTCAAAGTTTGATTTTATGAGCAAAGCGGTGATCAATTGTGGATATTTATCAACTACTGACTTCTGATAAGCTTTTACATCTTTGTCCAATTGATTTAGTTTATCTTCTGCATCTTTATCTTTGGTTTCTGCTTTTTTAGCTCTGTCCATTTTGGCCCGTAAAGTATCTGCAAGTACTCTTTTGTCTTTCAGAAAAGTCAAATATTCATAAAAAGCCTTATTATCTACACTACCTTTAAAAGATACATCAACTAAGTCTTTAGCATCAAACTTAATAGAAAACTTTGTATCATAATCATTGACTATGAATTGTAAAAAAGTATTTTCCGGCTTCAATAAAAACAAATAAACACCTTGTTCAGGTTTCTCAGCACGAGTCCACACAAACTTGCCTTTACTTTTGGCAAATAATGTATCTTTTACAATCTGTTTCTCTCCAAAATAATTGCCTACAATGAGTGTATCATTGGTATAACCTTTAATTTCTACATCTACTTCAAAATTCTGAGCACATAAACTAGCTGCTGAAAGAATCGTGAAAATGACTAAATAAACTACTTTAAATATGTTTCTGGTCATGGTTGACAAGTTAGAAGTTGGTTTTAAGTGAATAAAATTTTCAAACAAATGACAAATAAACAAAATATATCATGAAAAGGTCAACAATTGAGTTTGATTAATACTTTTTTAACAAAAATGGGGAAAAGTTGAACTTCATTAGAGCAGATACATTCAAGGTTTGCACAATTTTATACAATTGCAAAAAGTGCAGATTCTTTTGGACAAATCAAAACTTCAATTCAGCCAAAAGTGGTATAAAAAACATACTTTTGGACGCATTCAAATAATAAATATGTATATTGCATTGAAATAGAGTTATATAAAAAACGTATTATTTTCATCATTAACTCTAAGCTATATTTTATTCAAAACAAAGCAGTCAATTATATTTTTCAGATATATCCATTTTATATCCAATTGTATCCAATTACAAAGGTAGGGGGCGTCTATTATAATTGAAATAAAAAATTGATATGATAGGCAATAGGGCTGCTCTCATACGTGATGACCTTAATCTTTTAAAAATTGCTTTTGCTCAAAACGAGGAAATATTGGTAACGAAGCATTTGAAGATAATGCTATCTCCCTATTTTTCAAAAAATAATTGTCTGGATTTCCCTCAATAATTTCTCCCCTTAACTCAATACAGTTATTTAAAACTAACAATTTGACTCCTTTTTCAGATGCAACCAAATATTCTATAAAGTACCCATCTCCTATTGGCAGTTTATATATTCCAAAATCATCTCTAAAAGGAGTACCTATTATAACAACCTCTCTAAAATTAGGTAAAACAGTATCTTCAGGGTAAATATCAAAATCGGGGCCTTTTTCTACATAGGATATTTTTTTAAACCGAACACCACTAATTTTTTGATAAGATATAATTGAATATAGTCGTTCGTCAACAATGCAAGTAAATGAATTATCAAAAAAATAATCTAGCGGCCAATCATTAACTACCAACTTAAAATCAGCAAATGTGTTAACATCTAAATTCATTAACTCTTCATTATCTAGCTTTTCGTATTCTTCAAATGCGATTGGAATGATGTTGTAAAATTTTGAATTCATTTTGCGATAATTTAAACATTGATGTCAATAATATAAATGAATTCTTCTATTTGAAATTCGAAAATTCATAATTCGTCATTAGTAATTCCAAAATAATACTCACACCATTCCTTCCAATCTCCTAATATCATCCTCCAATATCTTGATCCTTTCCTGACCATCTGCAAGTTTGGCTTTTTCTTTGGCTACGACTGCTTCGGGAGCTCCACTTACAAATCTTTCATTGCTGAGTTTACCTTGTACAGATGCTACGAATCCTATTTGATACTCTAGTTCTTTGCGTTTTTCGTCGAGTTCTGCAGCTACATCCATGGCTTGTTCCATGACGACGATACACTTCTCTGTACCGGAAATAAATCCGATACCTGCTGTGTTTTCATCTGATGTGATGGCGATTTGTTTGAGATTACCAAGTTTGATGCAGATATCTGACCAACCAAACTGTGTCAACAGAACATCAGATCTTTCACTTTTCACTAGGAAAACATCGAGTTCATCCTTCATCTTGATACCATTTTTGTTGCGGATATCTCGGATGTTGGTAATTATGTCTTTGGCTTGCTCTACCCTATCAATGATGGTCTGATCAAAACTTCCTGGCTTGGGAAAGCTGCTCAAAATACAATCATCTCCTACAGCTCTTTCTCGGAGTGCATGCCAAATTTCTTCAGTGATGAATGGCATAAAAGGATGCATGAGCGAACAAATTTGACTGAATAGTTCTATGGTATTTTCTTTGGTTTGTGGTGCCATTTTTTCACCAAATCCTGGTTTTGCCATTTCCAAATACCAAGAACAAAAGTCTGTCCACACAAAACTATAGATACTGATCAAAGCTTCAGAAAGTCTGTATTCCTTAAAGTTTTTGTCGATATCTACTGCAAGTGATGTCAATTTGTGCTGCATCCATTGGAAAGCCAATGTTTCTCCTTCACTTGTTTTGAGATTTGTATCTATTTCCCAACCATCTACTAAACGGAGTGCATTCC
The DNA here is from genome assembly GCA_041739205.1 of Saprospiraceae bacterium. GTDB lineage: Bacteria > Bacteroidota > Bacteroidia > Chitinophagales > Saprospiraceae > OLB9. Next base: position 6,752 of record JBGSOH010000309.1, on the reverse strand, counting down.
ATATCTTATTGCTAAAATTACGACCTTGCTCTACCAATTTTTCATCGAACAATAAATCTCCACCTGCCGGCGAACAAGACAACATTCCAAAACGAACACCATCTGCACCAAAATCTTCTATCAATTTTAATGCATCAGGACTGTTACCCAGCGATTTTGACATTTTACGACGTTGTTTATCACGCACCATTCCAGTGAAATAGACGTGCTCAAACGGTCGTTTACCTTCCCATTCGTAGCCAGCCATTAACATCCTTGCTACCCAAAGGAAAATAATATCCCATCCAGTTACCAGCACAGACGTAGGGTAATAATAGTCCAACTCTTTACGATCATTAAAACCATCAAAAACGGATATTGGCCACAACCAAGACGAAAACCAAGTATCGAGTACGTCTTCATCTTGTCTCAAATCTTCGGCAGTAATAGATGGATATTTTTCTTGGGCAATTGCCAATGCTTCCACAGCTGTTTCAGCTACAAAAACATCTTCACCATAATAATAAGCAGGAATCCTATGTCCCCACCAAAGCTGACGGGAGATACACCAATCCTTGATGTTATCCATCCAATGGCGGTAGATATTCTTTTGATTTTTAGGGAAAAACTCTACTTCATCTTTGGCAACGGCTTCGGCAGCAGGGCCGGCAAGTGCCTTCATGTCCACGTACCATTGAAGCGACAATCTCGGTTCAATCACAGCATTCGTTCGCTCTGATCTACCTACATTGTTTTGGTAATCTTCTATTTTATCGATGTGTCCAGCTGCTTCTAGATCTTTGGCGAACTTTTTACGTACTACAAATCTATCTTCACCTATATATACTTGAGCATCTGTACTCATGGTACCATCTTCATTAAATACATCGACCACTTCGAGATCATGACGTTTGCCTATCTCGTAGTCATTGACATCATGCGCAGGGGTCACTTTGAGCGCGCCTGTACCAAATTCCATATCGACATAAGAATCTCTAATGATCGGAATAACACGACCTATGATGGGTACAATGACGCTTTTTCCATCTAAATGTGCATATCTCGGATCGTCAGGATGTACAGCTACAGCGGTATCTCCAGGTATCGTTTCTGGTCTTGTAGTTGCTATTGTGATATACTCATCACTATCTGCTACCTTATATTTAACATGATATAATTTTGAATTTTCATTGCCAAAAATTACTTCTTCATTGGACAAAACTGTTTTGGCCTCGGGATCCCAGTTGACCATTCGCTTGCCACGATAGAGTTTATTTTTTTTGTATAGATCAACAAACACCTTGATGACGGCTTCTGATCTGACTTCATCCATTGTAAAAGCAGTACGATCCCAATCGCAAGAAGCACCTAGTTTCTGGAGTTGCTTCAGGATGATGCCGCCATATTCTTCTTTCCATTCCCATGCATATTCTAGAAACTTCTCACGCGTGAGATCACCTTTTTTGATCCCTTTTTCTCGAAGCATTTTGACTACTTTGGCTTCTGTAGCGATAGATGCATGATCAGTCCCGGGTACCCAACAAGCATTTTTGCCATCCATCCTGGCTTTTCTGATCAGGATATCTTGAATGGTATTATTAAGCATGTGTCCCATATGGAGTACACCTGTGACATTGGGTGGTGGTATGACGATACTAAAAGCTTCTCTTTCATCCGGCTCTGAATGAAAATATTTTTTATCCATCCAATGGCTGTACCATTTTTGCTCTACTTCCGAAGGATTATATCTTGGTGAAATCATTGTCAAAAATTAAGTTTTTGAATTGCAAATAAAATTAATATCTCAGTTTAAAAACATCGGTAGTTCCTGATTTATTAGCCACTACGATGACAAAATTACCATAATCAGACTCATCAAATATCTTGGTAAAAATATCTCTTCCTGCCAATGTATTGGTAATTGATGGAATCGTATTGGAATGACCTACCATAAAAATACGGTTGTATTCATCATCATATTTCACTTTTTCAAGTGTCTCTTTCAAATTTTTATTATCATAAGGTAATAACTGCATCGCCTTGATATCTGAAAGCGAATCAACGGTAAACATCGTCCGCAATGTCATAGTAGAGTATATCGCATCTACCCTAGTCCCACGCATGATATCTGCAATTGTTGTTGCCCTATTGATTCCTTCTTCTGTCAAAGGTGGGTCACCAGCAATACTTGTATCCTTCTCAGCATGACGAACGAGATAAAATATTTTGGAAATACTGTCTTCATTGAGTGTCACACTTTGTCCATCTGCCGTATAGATAATATTAGCTTTAATTTCTTTGATGGTTTTGCCATCAATATTAATTTTTGGCACTTCTTTCTCCTTACAAGAAGTCATCAACATTGCCAGAAGTAAGCCAACGATTGAAATTTTGAAAATTAAATGGGTAAAAAAGGACTTTTGCATGAATCAATGATTGAATGAGTGAATGGGTTAATGAGAAAATGATTAAATTAGAAATTGAGTGAATGAGAGAATGATTTAATAATTGAGTAAAGTCCAAAAGTATTTCTAAGGAAAATACGGAAACTACTATTTTCTACTAAATTGATAATCAATGGTTTCCCTTCAGGGTGCAGGGTAAAAAACGGTTGATTATCACATTTTGAATATTATCGGACTAGACTCATAGATGAATAGGTAAACATTAGAATATATGAAAATCAAACTGTCACTTCCACTTTGTTAAAAATATCGACGTTAACCTGTGTTTGTATCAAATCATCTAAGGTCTCTCTTCTTCTGATCAGATAATCTTGACCTTCGTGTATCAATACTTCAGCAGGTCTATATCTTGAGTTATAATTGGAAGCCATCGAATGACAATAAGCGCCTGCATTATAAAAAGCAAGGATATCGCCCTCATTAATTTCAGTCATTTTACGATTGACACCAAATGTATCTGTTTCGCAAATATAACCAACCACGGTATAAATTCTTGACCTACCTTCAGTTTTAGAAATATTGACGATTTTGTGGTAAGAATCATACAACATTGGTCTGATCAAATGATTTAACCCAGAATCTACACCCGCAAAAACGGTGGAAGTGGTTTGTTTCACCACATTAACTTTTACTAAAAATATACCTGACTGACTCACCAAAAACTTCCCTGGCTCGAATATAAGTGTCAAATCACGTCCATAAGATTTACAGAAATCTTTAAACCTTTTTGTTATTTTTTCACCCAATTCTTCAATATCCGTTTCGATATCTTCTTCTTTATAAGGTACTTTAAACCCACTTCCGAAATCAATGTATTGTAAATCTTTAAACTCTTCCGCTACATGAAATAGAATTTCAGCACCTTGTAAAAACACGTCAATGTCCAAAATATCACTACCTGTATGCATGTGGATACCTTCCACGATCATATCATGTGCCTTTACAATACGGTGTACATGTGGTGTCTGATGAAAAGAAATACCAAATTTGGAATCTATATGCCCTACGCTGATTTTGCTATTACCACCAGCCATGATGTGTGGATTGATCCTGATACACACTGGATAGTGTGGATACAAATGGCCAAATTGCTCCAAGATAGATAGATTGTCAATATTGATTTTAACACCTAATTCGACCGCCTGAGATATCTCTTCAATGGATACACAATTCGGCGTATAGATGATTTCATCAGGATTAAAACCAGCCAATAAGCCAATTTTTACTTCCTGAATAGATACTGTATCCAAACCAGAACCAAGTGATTTAAAATACTTAAGTACCGCTATATTATTGAGCGCTTTGCATGCATAGTTAATCTTCAACTTCTTCAGATCGAATGCATTAGTCAATCTTTCGTACTGTTGTTTCATTACGGCTGTCTCGTATATATATAAAGGACATTCGTATTTCTCCGCCAAAAGCAAAGGGTCTATACCGCCTTCCAGCAAGTATCTATTGTTTTCTATATGCATAACTGATTCTTATTAATGGGTGCAAATATAAGAATATTAGCAAAGAAAACAATTCACAAGACGCAAAATTGGGTATGATACCATCCAAAATTCTAAAACATGGAATAACACCAAGACAAATCAATCTAGATCAATAGATTAGCACAAACCATAAAAATAGCGTCAAAAGCCATCAAAAGATCCTTAATTTATTACGATTTTAGTTAATATTTTCTTATTTTGATAATAAATTGAAATTATCCTTTTATTTTTGTGTTTGTAATTTTATTAATCTTTAAAAATGAACATTTTGTCTCTTAAAAACAACATATCAAAGTTAGCTGTACTTTCAGGATTTTTATTTTTTACATCCATGACATTGTCAGCACAAGCACCAAATGCAGCTACAGCAAAATTAGCAGCAGAGCCTACATACACAGCAGAAAATCCAGGTTGGCTCGTAAATCTTGATGAAGCTTACGCAAAGTCAAAAGCAACAGGCAAGCCAATTATGGCAAATTTCACTGGTAGTGACTGGTGTGGATGGTGCAAAAAGTTAACATCAAGTGTTTTTGTTCATGATGCATTCAAAAAATGGGCTGAACAAAATGTCATACTTTTGGAAATTGATGCTCCAAGAAGAAAATATATCCCAGAAAGTATAAAATCACAAAATGCAGGTCTTCAGCAAGCCTTCCAAGTACAAGGATATCCGACAGTTTGGGTATTTAATATGGACAAAGATCCGAAAACGAATCAATACACCATAGAAGCTCTCGGTAAAACAGGTTACACTGCAACAGTTGAAGAGTTTACAACTGGTATAGATCAGATGATCAATAAGTAAGTTTTATTTGTTGTAATAATATAAGAAAAGGTGTCTGTAGATTTACAGATGCCTTTTTTTTATGGAAAAACTAATATAAAGGAAAACGCTTACAAAATATCAACATTTTTGACTATTATTAACCAAAAATATCCATTGGCATATAACAAAAGTTATATTGTTTTATGTTTTTTGTTACTTTACCTTTGCGGGTGATATAGTAATGTTTAATAATTCATTAATTCTTCTATTGACCGCCCTCTAGCTCTTTTCCTACCTTAAGACCCTATGTTATCTTGTTTGGGAGATGACATAGGGAAGTTTTAGTTTCAAATAACTTATCCCTATCACATCCCCATAAGTCCAGGAAAAAAACCTACCAAGGCCAAAACAACTATCTGAATCAATAAAAACGGTACAACACCTTTATAGATATCTGATGTCTTCACTTCTGGTGGTGCCACACCCTTCAGATAGAATAATGCAAAGCCAAATGGCGGCGTCAGAAAGGATGTTTGTAAATTTAAAGCAAGCAAGATGCCTATCCACAAAGGATCCATTTGGAACTTTATAAAAACAGGCGCAACTACAGGAACGATAATAAAAATGATCTCTATAAAATCTATAAAAAAACCTGCAACAAACACAACGACCATCACCAATACCAAAAATTGAAATGGTCCTAATTGGCTATTTTCTACCATCTCTACCAACATCTTATCACCACCTAAACCTCTAAATACCAATGCAAAAGTAGTCGCTCCCAGCAATATCATAAATACCATAGATGTCAGATGCGATGTCTCCTCTCCTACACTCTTGAGTAATGTCCAACTCAGCTTTTTCTGTATAAAAGTCAATACCAAAGCACCCAAGGCGCCGACTGCTGCTGCTTCTGTTGGGGATGCGATACCTGAAAAAATCGCGCCTAAGACGGATATAATCAAAATCATTGGATACAAAAAAGACCTAAGTAATTTAGATTTGTAATTTTCCTTTTTGTAAGCGGCAATTTCTTCATCAGGCAGCGCAGGTGCTTTATCAGGATATATTCTTGAAAATACAATAATATAAATGATGTAAGCAAACACTAAAATCATACCTGGGATAACGGCGGCCTTAAACAAATCTCCAACAGCTACATTGAGCACACTTCCTAACAAAACTAACACAACAGAAGGTGGAATAATTTGACCTAAAGTCCCCGAACTAGCTATAATTCCTGTTGCCAATGGAATAGAATATCCCTTTCTAATCATAACAGGCAAGCTAATTAATCCCATAGCAATTACAGTGGCGCCGACTATGCCAGTAGATGCAGCTAATAAAGTACCCACAACAACTACTGATATGGCCAACCCTCCTTTCATTTTACCAAACAAAATACCCATTGCTTGTAGCAATTCTTCTGCAAGTCCTGATTTTTCTAAGGTCAATCCCATAAAGACAAACAAAGGGACAGCCAATAAAACGTAGTTTTGGATAGTGCCAATAATCCGCAAAGGTAGAAAGTCAAGAAAATCAGGAACTACAAAATACCCAACTATAACAGATAGACCACCCAACAAAAATGCTACGGGATATCCCGTTAATATAAATAAAAATATTGCTCCAAACAAGATAATCGCTATCCACTCGTAACTCATCGCACTAAAGTTTTGATTTGTTGGATAATAATGACAACGCCTTGGATAAATAACAAAACAAATCCAAACACAATCATAAATTTGATGACATATAAGGCTGGCAAGCCTCCTGGATTGGGGCTATTTTCTTTGATGTAAAAAGAATTTGACGCATAATTGGTACACGTGTGAATGGCAACCAAACACCAAGGAATCAACAAAAACAAACTTCCTAATAAATCAACTACTGCTTTTTGTTTACTAGAAAAGTCATTATAAAAAATATCCACTCTGACATGTTTGTCCTTTTGAAGTGTATAAGCACTACCCAACAAAAATATTAATCCAAATAGATGCCACTCCAATTCTAATACCCAATTGTATGATTGATTAAACAAATACC
>JBGSOH010000618.1:0-20020 GCA_041739205.1 Saprospiraceae bacterium | reverse complement strand
TTTTTGGATGATGTTGATGGTACGACTTCAATTGGCTGCAACGAAGCTTTCAATCCAGATCAACTAGCTGGCAAAATTGTAGTCATCAGAAGAGGTGCATGTACATTTGCTTCAAAAGTGTTAAATGCACAAAATGCTGGTGCCATAGGGGTCATCATCGTAAATAATACTTCCGGTGAGGCGATTGCCATGGGCGTTGGAGATATAGATATCATGATTCCAGCAGTCATGGTATCTAGAGATTTGGGAGAGATATTAATAAATGAATTAATGGCGCAAAATAGCACACCTATCAATATCACCCTACAAAATCGAAAACTTGATAACGGTGCAATGAGTACTGGACCTAAAGCCATCGGAGTCTCAGCAGACAACCCTGATATAGTTTATGTCTTAGAAGCCGCAGGAGGTATATTTGGAGGATTTTATAGATCTGAAAATAGTGGTGAGAATTTTATTAAACAAAATCATGATGGCAAAAACTATTTTGGTTATAGCACTTTTGGTGAAGACGATAGGGGCCAAGCTCCCAGAAATATGGATATAGCAGTCAATCCATTTAATGCAGATGAAGTTCATATTGGGGGTATTTTATCATGGGTTTCTAGGGATGGTGGTGTTAATTTTGAATGTACCTCAGACTGGATACCTAATAGTGCAGAAAACAAATTTATAGGATATTGTCATGCTGATATCAATGCTATGGGCTTTTATAATGATAAGCTATTTGTGGTATCAGATGGTGGAATTTACAAAGCGGAAAATACACAAGATGTGTCACCTGAATTTTACGAAGATCTCACAACGGGAATGGGGATAAGACATTTTTATAGAATTGGTTTGTCACAAACAAATCCTGTAGTTGTTTCTGGAGGTTCACAAGATAATGGTACGACATGGTATTCACCATCCACGGGCTGGACAGATTGGCTTGGGGCAGATGGTATGGAAACATTTGTAGACGGCATTGATAATAACATCTTGTATGGTACATCACAATTCGGGAGTTTATACAAAAAAAATCTGTTTGGCGGTGTAGACAATATTCAACAACCTGGATCGGAATCAGGCAACTGGGTCACACCTTTTGAAAAAGATCCGATTGCACCCAATACGATATATGTAGGTTATGAAGCAGTATTTAGAACAGATAATGATGGTGCTAGTTGGGATCAAATATCACAGGAGTTTCCAACTAAATTGGACCATTTAAAAATTTCTCTTTCTGATCCTACAGTAATGTATGCAGCTCATGGCAACTCATTATATAAAACCTTAACTGGAGAAGGAACTTGGGAGCAATTATCAGGTTTTGCTGGTAACATCAATGATATCGCCATCCATCCCAATAATCCTGATAAAATAGCCATAGTCACCACCAATACTCAAAAAGTGTACGTTTCAAATGACGGTGGAAACACATGGACATCTTATAGAAAGAACTTGCCAAATTTTGCAGCAAATGCTTTGGTCTGGCAAGAAGGTGAGACGGATGGATTGTATATAGGTATGAATTACGGTGTATTTTATATTGACAATACACTTTCATCATGGGAGCCATTTGTAACTAATTTACCTAATGTCATCATTAATGAATTGGAAATCAATTACGCAGAATCTAAGTTGTATGCTGCTACTTATGGTAGAGGATTGTGGTCAACACCTTTATTTACTGCCACGCCAAGTAGTACTCAAGATAACTCAATAGCTAGTGTAGTCATATATCCTAATCCTACAGTAGATGTAATTTCTATCAAATCTGATGTGGAAATGAAAGATACGGACATAGAAGTGTACAATAATATTGGTCAAATAGTAATTAAAAAATCGAACCAAAGCTTTATAAATAAGGCCATTAATCTAAATACCTTGCCATCTGGAATTTATTATTTGCGAATGACAAACAAGCAAGGTCAGCTTACTGAAAAGTTCACAGTATTACGGTAGGAAAGGGTAGCGAATAGGTATTTTATCTTTTGAAATACGATTTTTTGTTTTTATCTGCTTCCTTTTTGTTGAAAGGTTTTGCTTTAGTAGCAGTACTTTTTGGTTTGTATGATTTAGTTTCTTTTTTAGGACCGTCAAATTCACGTTTGTCTGTAGATTTGTCAGAATCTTTTGCTTTTGGACTAGCTTTAGACGTATATTTTGGTTTGTCAAATGATTTGCTACTAGACTTTTGAGAATCTTTAGCTTTTACAGATGATGGTTTATCAAATGATTTTGTGGTTGCTTTTTTACTATCTTTTGATGTTGTTGGTTTGTCAGCAGGTTTTGTAGATTTGGAAGGTCCATAAATCCTTTTGCTTGCTGGTTTGGGTTTTGTTAGGGCAGATGGATCGATTTTGATCAATTTAAATAATTCATCAGCTTTAATCTCGTAATATTTACCAGGTTCTAGTTTACCCAATTTTAAGTCTTCAATTTGTACCCTCACCAATCTCAAAACAGGAAATCCTACCGAAGCAAACATCTTACGTACTTGTCTATTTTTACCTTCTGTAAGTTCGATAAGTGCCCACGAAGTTGGAATGTTTTGTCTAACTCTGATTGGTGGATTTCTTTCAGGAAGTAAAGGTGGTTTCTGCAACTTCTTGACCGTGCATGACCGAGTTTTGTAATCGCCCGTTTCTAATTTTATTTCGACACCTTTACTAATCTTTGCAATGGCCTGATCCGTAAGTTCATTGTCTAATTGCACAAAATAAGACCTTTTGTGGTGTTGTGATGGAGAAAGCAAAAGGGAATTAAGTGACCTATCATTGGTCAAAATCAAAAGACCTTCAGAATCTTTATCAAGTCTACCCAATGGATAAACATCTTTATCTACTTTAAGAAAATCTGCTAGTGTTACATGTTCAGGACGTTCCTTGGTAAACTGATTTAAAACATTATAAGGTTTGTAAAAAACGAAATATTTGATTTCTGTCTTAACTTTTGCTTCCATTTTTTACTTACTTATATTGTTATAAAACTGAAATACCTATAACGTTATGAGATATTTATTCTAAAAAAAATGAGCTTACATAAGCTTCATTCCAAATTAAACATTAAATCTAAAGTGCATGATGTCACCATCTTCTACGACGTATTCTTTGCCTTCTACACCCATTTTACCAGCTTCTTTGACCGCTACTTCTGAACCATATTTGACAAAGTCTGCGTATTTGATTACTTCAGCTCTAATAAAACCTTTTTCGAAATCTGTGTGAATGACACCTGCTGCTTGCGGTGCTTTCCATCCTTTTTTGATCGTCCAAGCACGTACTTCTTTAACACCAGCAGTAAAGTAAGTGTAGAGGTTAAGTAATCTGTAGGCAGCTCTGATGATTTTATTGACACCTGGTTCGTCAAGCCCCATAGCTTCAATAAATTCCATTCTTTCTTCTTTACTTTCCAATTCTGCTATTTCAGCTTCTATACCGGCACAAATAAAAAGTATTTCTGCATTTTCAGTTTTGACAGATTCAATAAATCTAGCGGTATGATTATTGCCACTTGCTACAGAAGCTTCATCTACATTACATACATAAAGGACTGGTTTAGAAGTCAATAAATACATATCTTTAAATAACTCTTGATAAGCTTCATCCACTTCAAAACTTCTAGCTGGTTTTTCAGACTCAAGGTGTTTAAGTAATTTTTCAGCCCATTCGGCAGCTATTGCATCATCTTTACTTCCAGATTTAGCAGTTTTCCTTAGTTTCTCTATTCTTTTCTCCAAAGTCTCGATATCCTTGAAAATCAGCTCTAAATCTATGATTTCTTTGTCTCTAACTGGATCCACACTTCCATCAACATGCAGAATATTGTCGTCTTCAAAACATCTTACCACATGGACTATGGCATCTACTTCTCTAATGTTTGCAAGAAATTGATTTCCTAATCCTTCTCCCTTACTTGCTCCCTTGATAAGTCCAGCAATATCTAGAATTTCTACACTCGTAGGTAATACTTTTTGAGGCACCACTAGTACTTCTAATTTATCTAGACGTTCGTCAGGAACTACAATCATTCCTAGATTTGGTTCCTTGGTAGCAAAAGGATAATTAGCAGCAAGTGCTTTTGCAGAAGTTAATGCATTAAATAAAGTGGATTTTCCCACATTCGGAAGACCTACGATTCCACACTGAAGACCCATATATAATTATTGTATGATGTTAGATTTTAAAAAATTCGCGCAAAGGTAGCAAGAATAATCGAATTATTTGAGATAGTTGGTGATTATTATAGATGCTGATTTTTAGTTAAATCAATTCTGCTTCTTGCAGGTTTAGATTAGTCTAAAAATATTATTTGGATATATTAAAACTATCTTTTAATTTTGTGGTTATTTTAGTAGGAAATTTAAATTGTTTGTGCGTTTCAATTAAATTGTTTATTTATTATAAAAGTATTAATACGTTGATAAATGGGTATTTATATCAATTGAACATTCATTTACAAGATATTTAATAGCCTATATTAACTTTAAAAAATCAATGCTATGTTTGAGCAGATTATTCAATATTTTGAGGGGATTTCCCCGATTTTAGCAGCTTTTTATGCCACTGTATTTACATGGGCACTTACAGCCCTCGGTGCATCGACTGTTTTTTTATTCAAAACTATGAATAGAGCAGCTTTAGATGGTATGCTGGGTTTTACAGGTGGTGTCATGGTGGCAGCTAGTTTTTGGAGTTTGTTGGCACCTGCTATCGAAATGACAGGTGGAGAAGGCTTCCAAAAGGTGATTCCTGTGTCTATCGGTTTCATTTTGGGTGCTTTTTTTATATTTGGGTTGGATAAAGTATTACCGCACTTACATATAAACTTTAAAGAGTCTGAAGGTAAAAAAACTCCATGGCAGAGAACTACCTTGTTAGTTTTGGCTATCACATTACATAATATTCCTGAAGGATTAGCAATAGGAGTTTTGTTTGGTGGTGTGGCAGCTGGTATTCCTGAGGCATCTATCGCTGGAGCGGTTGTACTTGCTATTGGAATTGGTATACAGAATTTCCCTGAAGGCATTGCAGTTGCCATGCCGTTAAAAAGAATGGGTATGAGTTCTCGGAAGAGTTTTCTTTATGGTCAATCTTCCGCATTAGTAGAACCCGTAGCTGCTGTTATTGGTGCATTAGCAGTTAATTTTTTTACACCAATATTGCCATATGCTTTAGCCTTTGCTGCAGGAGCTATGATATTTGTGGTCGTAGAAGAAGTGATTCCTGAGACCCAACAAGACAAACATACTGACATTGCTACGCTCGGATTTATAGGTGGGTTTGTGGTGATGATGATGCTTGATGTTGCGCTTGGGTAGAAGTTAGATGTTTGAGTTAAAAGTCCTTTAATAATATATCATTCTTCGAGATAATCCAATACTTTTTTAGTGTTAGCCTTACCTATGACTTTTTCAATTTCTTCAGTGGGTGTTTCCTTTAGTCTTGTGATAGAACCGAAGTTTTTGAGCAGTTTCTCCGCTGTTACCTTTCCAATGCCAGGTATATTTGTAAGCTGCGTTCCTAAGAAATTTTTAGACCTTAAGTCTCTATGAAATGAAATAGCAAACCTATGTGCTTCATTTCTAGCTTGTTGGATGAGTTTAAGCGATTCTGACTTTTTATTAATATAGAGTGGGAGTGAGTCCCCTGGGAAAAATATCTCTTCTAGTTTTTTAGCAATACCGATCACCGTTACCTTATCTAGAATACCTAAAGATTCCAAGCTTTTTACGGCAGAACTTAGTTGACCTTTACCTCCATCTATAATTATTAATTGTGGCAAACTACTATTTTCATCCAACATTCGTTTATACCTTCGAAAAACAACTTCTTCCATAGATGCAAAATCATCAGGTCCAACTACCGTTTTTACCTTGAAATGTCTATAATCTTTATTACTTGGCTTAGCATTTTTGAATACTACACAACTTGACACAGGATTGCTTCCCTGTATATTGGAATTATCAAAACATTCGATATGCAATGGCATTACATCCATCTGCAAGTCTTTTTTGAGCGTAGTAAGAATACGCTCCGATGAAGATATTTTTTTCTGATGGCTCACATCATCGCGACGTTTTTGCAAGATGTAATAATCGATATTCTTTTCAGCGAGTCCTAAGAGTTTCTTTTTATCTCCACGTTGAGGAACAGTTACCACCACTTTTTCATCAGGAACTATAATCTCCACAGGCACAATGATTTCTGGAGCAATGCTATTGAATTTTTCGCGGATGGTAGGGACGACAAAAGATAATAAATCTTCGATCTCATCGTCTAGATTCATGACCATTTCACTGATATCTGTATTGACCAATGCTCCATTTATAATTTTAAGGTAGTTGACATAAGCCATTTGATCTTCCTTTTTGATGGCAAATACATCAATATCTTTTATTGTGGTGCTCACGACCGTAGAAGTAGACTGATAGTCTTCAAAGGCAAATAACTTATCTTTTAAAACTTGTGCATTTTCAAATTCTAAGTTTTCTGCATGGGATTTCATTTGATCGGTGATGTATTTTTTTACACCACCAAGATTTCCCTTCAAGATGTTTTTGACTTGTTCAATCTTGTAATTATATGATTCTTCAGACTCTAAAGCTTCACAGGGACCTTGACAATTTTTAATATGGTACTCTAGGCAAACTTTAAATTTACCTTTATTGATGTTGTCTTCAGACAAATTTAGGCTACAGGTACGAAGTGTAAATAGTTTTTTGATGATTTCTAACAGAATATTAACCCTATATTTTGATGTATAAGGTCCAAAATATTGAGAACCATCTCGGATTACCCGTCGAGTAAAAAAAACCCTAGGGAATCGTTCGTTTTTAATACAAATATAGGTGTATGACTTGCCATCTTTTAGACTTACATTGTATCTGGGTTGAAATTTTTTAATAAGTGAATTTTCTAGTAGCAACGCGTCATGCTCGGTTTCAACTACTGTAAATTCAATCCTTGCAGCATTTCTAGTAAGAAGTACTGTTTTAAATTGAGCATGTTTTTTGTCGCCAAAATATGAATTCAGCCTATTTTTAAGACTTTTTGCCTTACCCACATACAAAATAGTACTGTCGTGGTCAAGAAATCGGTACACACCCGGTTCATGTGGTATCGTATCAGATATTGCTCTGAATTCTTCGGTCTTCATAATGCTAAATTAGACATTGTCATTAAAGATGTCCTCCTGCCTTTCTGATTTTTGCTTCTCTAGTCATTTCCATTTCAATACCTTTAAGTATAAAGTGTGCTGTTTTAGGATTAGTTGCAAGTGGAATATTATGAACATCACAAAGTCTCATAAGCATCTGTACATCAGGCTCATGTGGATGTTTGTCTAAAGGATCTCTAAAGAATATTACTACATCAATCAAACCCGTGGCAAGCAATGCAGCTATTTGTGCATCACCACCTTTTGGACCTGAAAGCAGACACTCGACGTCAAAGCCTTCCTTAGCAATGTGACCGCCTGTGGTACCTGTAGCAAATATCTTAGTTTTGGACAAAAAAGCTTTGTTGGAAACAACAAATGAGACCATTTCAGGCTTTTTTCCGTCGTGTGCTATTAATCCTATATTAATCATATTCCTTTATTTCGGTTAATTTTATACTTTTACGTTTTAAATTTATTGATACATACTAATAAATCAAAAAATCAAAGTGAATACCACGATACATAAATCAACGCAATATTATGATAAAAAAGAATATGAACGCCTTATTGTTTAATAAATTTGCTTTTATTTTTACTTTTCTATGCATTCATCTATATGGTTTACAAGCTCAAAACCAAGCAAAAATGACGCCCGCAGTCTACAATGAATGGCGAAAAATCACGAAAATAAAACTTTCAGAGAAGGCAGAAACTGTCATTTATGCACTCGAAAGAGAACTAGGAGATAGGACTTTATGTATTTACGATAAACTTAAAGATACCATCAAAACTTTTGATAGGCTGAATCAAGCAGATGTTGATATTTCTGGTGATTTTGTAGTTTTTACGCATGGTATGAATACTGATAGTCTCAGAATCTTAAAAAGAAAGAAGACACCAAAAGATAAACTTCCTGTAGATAGTTTGTCGATATTTAATGTGCGATCTGGAAAGCGAAACATCATAGAAAGGGTAGCTTCATTCACGATACCATCTGAGTATAGCGGAAGTCTTGCTTATCTCCTTGAACCTAAAAAGGAAGTAAAAGATACTACTAAAACAGAAAAAACAAAAATACCTATTTGTAAAGACAAAACATTAATCATAAGAGCGTTAGCATCAGGTTTGGAAGATACTATTTTGAATGTAAAAGATTATTTATGGGCGAATTCCAATGGATTGTTAAGTTATAGCCAATGTACGGGCGATAGTATTGCAACTTACCAAGTGGGTATTTTTGATGTACAGACTAGGCAAACAAAGATTATTGGCAAATCATTCCATGAAGTGACCCAGTTCTCTTGGGATAAAAAAGGTGAAAAAGTAACTTTCCTAGGTCTAACAGAAAAGTCATCATTAACTAAAAAGCCATTTTCTTTATATTTATTTCAAAAGTCAGATTCAAATGCTGTCGAAATAGTGAAGGAAACAACTTCATTTTCATCTCCTGACTGGACAATAAGTAGCGACAAAAAACCATATTTCTCAGAATCGGGAAAACGGCTTTATTTTGGAATGACACCACCTGCTTTAGTCAAGGATACCATGAGACTTGACGATGAAATAGTGAATGTAGAGATTTGGCATCACGACAATCCTTTACTTTATACACAACTTGAGACAACGTTAGATGATGACAAAAAACGTTCATATTTAGCTGTTTATGATATTGGAACTAAAGTAGCAAGACAAGTAGAAGATCTGGAAATTGAAAGAAGTAAGCTATCGCTGAAAGGTGATGGCAAATACGCTTTGTTGACAAAAACTAAACCTTACCAAAAGTCTATTACATGGCTTGGAGAAGCCCAAAAGGATATTTATTTATATGATATGCAACAAGGTAAATCTACATTAATCGCAGAAGGCCAATCTGATTACCCTAGTTTTTCAGCCACTGAAAAGTATGTATATTGGTACAACAAACCAGATTCCTTATGGAAGTATTATGATGTCGCAAACCAAAAAACTGGTTTTTTGGGTGATAAAACCTTGACCGCATTTTATGATGAAACAAATGATACACCACAATTGCCGGATGGGGTAGGCGTAGCTGGTTGGCTGAAGGATGATTCAGCCATTTTGATTTATGATAAATATGACATTTGGAAAATTTCTCCTGAAGACCCATTGTCAAATATTGCCATTACAGATGGCAGAAATCAAAAAGTAACACACAGGAACATAACTCTAGACACCGAAGTTGAATATATCGACCCAAATATACCAATGATGTTGCATGTTTTTGACGGTATTGACAAAGGAGAGTCTTATATGAACCTAGATATGCGCACAGGAAAAATGACAACTTTACTTTCAGGTGGTTTTGCGCTAAACAAAAATATTTCGAAAGCCAAAAAATCTCCTGACCTTATTTTTACGAAACAAAACTTCCAGATATTTCCTGATTTATTGCTAACTGACACAACATTCCAAAAAGTAATTAAAATATCTGATGCCAACCCACAACAACAAAACTATGCTTGGGGAAGCAATCAGTTATTCAAATGGAATGATTATAATGGTAAGGAAATTCATGGCATGTTATTTTTCCCACCATCATTTGACAAAAACAAACAATATCCACTCATCGTAAATTTTTACGAACGAAGTTCTGATGACTTTCATAAGCATAGATCACCTGAAGCACATCGATCTACCATAAATTATAGTTATTATACCAACCAAGGATATGTGATTTTCAATCCAGACATTTCATACACTACTAGTCAACCAGGTGAAGATTGTTATAATGCGGTAAATTCTGGCGTAGATGCTTTGTTAAAACAAGGCTACATTGATAGTACAAGAATGGCACTCCAAGGTCATAGTTGGGGCGGATATCAAATTGCTTATTTGCTTACAAAAACAGGTAGGTATAAATGTGCGGAATCTGGTGCTCCTGTCGTCAATATGGTGAGTGCTTATGGCGGTGTGAGATGGGGATCAGGTATGAGTCGGATTTTTCAATATGAGCGCGGTCAATCTAGACTAGGTAAATCACTTTGGGAAGATGCTTCCATTTATCACAAGAATTCTCCTATTTATCAAATGGATAAAGTCACCACGCCTGTACTAATCATGCATAACGACGAAGATGGTGCTGTACCATGGGAACAAGGAATAGAATATTTTATGGCATTGCGACGTCTAGGTAAGCCGACTTGGCTGCTCAACTACAATGGAGAGCCACATTGGCCAGTCAAATGGCAGAATCGACTTGATTTTAATATTAGATTAGAACAGTTTTTTAATCATTTTTTGATGGACAATCCTTTGCCATTATGGATGAAAGAAGGAAATAGTCCAATGGAAAAGGGTATTTTAGACAAGTATTAATAATGGAATTAATGCTTATTATTAGGCCAATTTTGACTTTGTTACCACTTTCAGTTTATTTGTATATTTGAATTCATTTTCATGTGTTTATTATATTTGTTTTAATGGTCACATGGAATCTTTGATAAAAAATAATCATTGTGGTTGTAATAAATAAACCATGATTATTTTTTATGTTGAATTCATATTTTTGTCTGACAAAACTTTCATTGTATAAATCATGTCAATTCATACCATTCTTCAAACTGGACATTCACGTACGATCACCAATCAAATTCTTGATGCGATTGCTAAAAACCCTGTACTTATTGATGATTTAATGGCTTGTTTTTTCGATGCTAATCTTAGGATTTGCCAAAGAGCCGCTTGGCCTGTGGGAGATTTAGGTGAAAAATATCCTGAACTTATTATTCCTTATCTTCCTGAAATGATAAAAAACTTAACCCACCCTAAACATGATGCCATCATCAGGAATACAGTAAGAACTTGGCAATACATGAAAATTCCTGAAGTTTATCAAGGAGATATTTTCGAAATTTGTTTTAATTACATCATTGATCCCAAGATTCCTATTGCGAGCAGAGCATTTAGCATGACTGTGTGTGCCAATATTTGCAAAGAAATTCCTGAACTAAAAGGTGAGTTGATACTTGCGATCGAAGATCAGTTGGAATTTGGTTCGGCAGGTATCGTGGGTCGTGGTAGAAAAATCATAAAAGAATTGCAAGAATTGGCTAAATAATAAGACTACCCACTAGATAACTTAGAAAACATTTTATTCATTAATAACGTTATAACTTTCTCTTTATAAATAGGCATATTTTCAAATCCAATCCATTGTAACCTAGATTAATCCACTTTTAGGCTAAATACTTTTATGCCATCAGAAAAAACAATTATAAATAATAACTTTAATTTTCGTAAAATATTCAGAGTAATTGGATGGTTTTTGGCTATTTTAATAAGTTTGGTTTTGTTAATAATATTTGCAATTCAAACAGAATATGTACAGAATATAGCTCGAGCAGAAATTGTATCCTACCTTAACAAAAAATTGAATACCAAAGTAGAACTACAAGGTCTTTCAGTAGATTTTCCAAAGACTATTGTTCTTGAAGGTATTTACGTACAAGACCTAACCAAAGACACATTAATTTATGGAGATTTCATAAAAGTTGACGTGGATATGTATTATTTGCTTTATAATGAGCTCAATATGAACGAAATACAATTACAAGGTATCACTGCTAAAGTAAAAAGAAATGCCATAGATACGTTGTTTAATTTTCAGTTTATCATTGATGCTTTTGCTTCCAAAGATGCCAAAAATGTTGAAAAAGATACTACTCCCATGGCTTTTTCTCTCGATAACCTGATTATCAATAATACCAAGTTTGTATATCAAGATGTGGTGACAGGCAATGATTTGGATGTATATCTAAATAGTAGTGATATTCAAATGTCTATATTCGACCCAACTAATTTAGTATTCGATATTCCCAACATAAATATTGATGGCCTTAGTGGAAAAATAAACCAGACAAAACCTTTGGATCTAATCATCAAAGATGACGAATCTAAAAACGCAACGGAAAAATTTCTTCGATTATCAAACGGCCATACATCACTTAAAAACATTGATTTATCTTATAATAATGAGATTTCTAGCTTAGATACAAAATTTATATTAAAAAACGCTGATGTATATCCTAAGAATATTGACCTTAAAAACAGTTTGATCTACATTAAAAAAATTAATGTCGAATCATTAAATGCGAGGGTAGCGCTTAATAGTAAATCAGATTCAGACATAGTGCAACTCACTGATGTCGATGGCGTTGACATTGTTCAGAATTATTTACCTTGGAAAGTGATTGTTGATCAAATAAAATTGAGTAAAAATAAGGTAGTTTTTGATGACAATACCAAAAAGTCATTGTCTCAGGGTATGGATTTTGGTCATATTGCGTTTTCTCAGTTGAATTTTGAAGCAGATGATTTTATGTTTCACCGAGATACTATTTCTGTTAATATCCAAAAAACGAATGCCATAGAAAAGAGTGGTTTTGTCTTAAATCAGTTCCAGACTAGATTGCTTTACACAGATAGTGGAGCTACACTAGATGGTTTAGTGATTAAGACGCCCGGGACAGAAATTAAAAGAAATTTAAAGGTAGCTTATCCGTCATTGGCAGCAGCAATGAAAGACTTTTCTATCATTCAAATAAATATGAAATTGGACAATAGTCAGATCCAAGTTGCAGATATTTTGACATTTGTCCCTAACTTATCATCATTACCAGCTTTTAAAAATAAAAAAGCTGTGTTCAAATTTGACGCTGATATTGATGGTAGTTTGGCAGCATTAAAAATTAAAAAACTCCTTTTTGAAGGATTTGAAAATACAAGATTGGATATCTCTGGTATGATTACCAATGTTTTGGATACAAGTAGGATTATGGCTGATTTACAAATCAACCATGCATCTACGTCATTAACCGATATTAAATTTTTTGCACCACCTAATAGTCTGCCAAAGGACATAACACTGCCTAATGCAATTTCTTTGTCAGGAAATATCAAAGGTGGAATGAGTGACATGAAAGCGGATGTAGATATTCGTACTTCTATGGGAAATGGAACATTGGTAGGCAATATCAATGATTTGAAATCACCTACAAATGCTAGTTACGATGCTGAAATTTCACTTTCTTCATTTCAAGTTGGCAATTTACTTAGAAAAGAAGCAACCATAGGCAGTCTTTCGGCTCAGTTTAGTCTAAATGGGAAAGGATACGATCCAAAAACTGCTAAAATTGACTTAGACGGAATAGTAAATAGCGCTGTATACAATAATTACAATTACAAAAATGTGGTTTTAAAAGCCAACATTGATCGTCAACAAATCAAGACTAGTGGTGCCATCAAAGATCCGAATATTCACATTTCTTTTATTGGTGAAGGCGATTTGAATAAAACTTACCCTTGTTTTATGGTGACTGCCGAGATTGATAGCATTAAAACGCTACCACTTCACCTTACTAAAGATGCCATTATTTATCGAGGTCACATCGATGCAGATTTTCCTGTTTTAAGTGTAGATTCGTTGCAAGGAAATGTGTATGTTTCTAATTCTCTAATCGTTATTAAAGATAAACGTATCTCATTGGATAGCTTTATTCTTGAAGCAAAATATCAGGAAAATGCTCAATCCATCATAGCTAAGACAGATTTTGCGCAAGCTATTATCAAAGGGCGATACAAACTCACTCAACTTGGTGATATTTTTCTAAATGCGATCGAACCTTATTATGCCATGGAGAGAGATAGCGCTAGTGTTTTATTGGATGATTATGATTTTGAACTTTCAGGAAGTGTTTCTGACCATCCGACTATTAGAGCTTTTTTACCTGATTTAACTAGGCTATCTCCCATTATTATGGCAGGTGCATTTGCTCCTTCGGGATGGAATGTTAGTGCTACTGCTCCAAGTATTATATATGGATCTAGCAGGGTTTCTAATTTGGTTTTTGCAGCAGAGGAAAAGGACAAAGAGCTTAAAGTCACCCTTACTGCAGCTGAAATTAAAAATGGTGAAAATTTGAATTTGATCAATGCTCGATTCAATACTGAAGTAGCTATTGATAATATAAAATATGCGCTAAGGATAGGAGATAAAACAGATATTGATCGATATATTGTGCAAGGTAATATTGGCCGCGAACCAAATAAAACATATAACTTGCTTATAAATCCTGACAGTTTACTGCTCAATTATGATAAATGGGACATCAGCAAAGATAATTCTGTGAGATTTGGTGGAAATATCTTAGAAGCCAAAAATTTTGATTTGAGTAAAGATGATCAGCACCTTATAATTAGCAACGTAGTTCAAAATGGAAAAAGTCCATTAAAGGTAGCGTTTGACAATTTTAGATTGGGAACATTGACTGGTTTTTTGCAAAAAGATTCTTTAATTGCAGATGGAACTATTAATGGAAATATTCTCATAAAAGACATAGCCACTTTGCCAAATATCAATGCTGATTTAGGAATTGCGAATCTTACAGTGAATAGAGATACAATAGGCGATCTTACCGTGGCTGTTGACAATAATATACAGAATACCTTTGACGCAAATGTTACACTTAAAGGTAGAGATAATGAAGCTGTCCTTTCGGGGAAATACTTTTTAAAACCAAATGACAAAAGCGAAATGGATATCAACATAGATATTCAAAAACTTCAAATGAAAACAGTTGAAGGCTTGAGTTTTGGGGCAATCAGGAATGGAAAAGGTTATATAAAGGGGAAAGTAAGTCTTCAAGGAAAACCAATTGCACCAGACATTGATGGGAGTATTGGTTTTAATGATGCGAGTATGATTATAGCCATGTTGAATAATGAATTCAACATTGATAACGAACAAATTATCGCAGTAGATAATGTAGGACTCAAGTTCAATAGGTTTACCGTCAGAGATGCTGCTGAAAATAGACTTACCGTAAATGGTTCAGTTCTCACGACCAATTATGTCAATTTTAAATTTGATTTGAACGTCAGAGCAAGGAACTTTCAAGGCCTTAATAGTAGTCAAATTAATAATAAATTATATTATGGGAAACTATTTTTTGATACCAATTTGCGAATATCAGGAACAGAAGTTGCTCCTGTAGTTGACGGTACATTAAGGATTAATGAAGACACAGAAATGACCATGGTGCTACCAAAAGAGCAACAAGGTATCTTGGACCGAGAAGGAATTGTAGTCTTTGTGGATAAAGATGCACCTGTAAATGATTCACTGTTTTTACAGAATGTAGATTCTCTAAATACTTCGTCTATCCTTGGAATGGATGTATCTGTAAACATTGAAGTGGACAAAAAAGCCACCTTGACAATGGTGATAGATGAAGCAAATGGGGACTTTATAAAGTTGAAAGGTGAAGCATTGCTAAATGGAGGTATAGATAAAAGTGGAAAAATAACGCTTACAGGATCTTACGAATTGGATGAAGGCGCTTATGAAATGTCATTCAATCTTATCAAAAGAAAGTTTGTCATTCAGAAGGGTAGCAAAATCACTTGGTCTGGCGAACCTACGGATGGAAATATGGATGTCACTGCAATTTACATTGCGAACACAAGTGCGGCAGACCTAGTACAAGATCAAGTTGCTGCCGCAAAAACAGACTTGAGGTACAGACAAAGATTGCCTTTTGAAGTTCAATTAAATATGGATGGACCGTTGCTTCGTCCACTTTTGACATTTGAAATTAAGCTACCAAAAGAAAGTTCAGTACGTATCGATAGTGAAATATCCGGTCAAGTAGAAATGCGATTAAATCAATTGAATGCAGAGCCGTCAGAACTAAGTAAACAAGTGTATGCACTGCTTATTTTAAATCGTTTTGTGGCTGATAATCCCTTCGAAAGTGCTTCTGGTGGTCTAAGTCCAGAGTCTATGGCAAGGCAAAGTGTGAGTAAAATATTGTCACAGCAACTTAATAATTTAGCGGCCAATCTGGTAAAAGGTGTTGAACTAGATTTTGATGTAGTATCATCAGAAGATTACACGTCTGGCAACTTAGAAAATAGGACTGATCTTAATGTCGGCGTGTCCAAACGTTTATTTGATGAAAGACTCAATGTGTCCGTCGGTACAAATATCGCGCTCGAAGGTGGTCAACAAGGTAATGAAGCGACAAGTGCTGGCAATAGTACTTCGCCAAACATCAATATAGAATACATGCTTTCGAAAGATGGTCGATATTTGATCCGTGCGTACAGGAGGAATGAATATGAAGGCGTGGTAGAAGGTTTCGTAGTAGAAACTGGTGTTGGTTTTGTGATGTCCGTAGAATATAATAAGTTTAAAGAGATTTTTCAACGCAAAAAGGAAAGAAGATCAAATAGAAATGCTGAAAGAAGAAATCGCGAACGCACTGCAAATGAATCACCAGATTCTCTTAATAATGCTCCATCAGGTGATAATAAAAGTAATAGATGAATACAAAAAATCATAAATTCTATTGGATTATTAGCTTAGTGGTGCTATTTTCTTCATGTAGTTCAGTAAAAAATATCCCTGAAAATGATGCTTTATTCACAGGCTCAAAAATTGAAATTGTAGAAACACCATTACTTCCAAAAGATAAAAAAAATGTCCTAGCCGAACTAAAAACCTTGCCTGTACCTAGACCTAACAGGAAGTTTCTTTGGATGCCATTTAAACTGTGGATGCATAATCTCGGTGGAGAAAAAGGTATCGGCAAGTGGATAAGAAATAAATTTGGCGAACCACCTGTGCTTTTGAGTCAAGTGAATGAAAACCTTAATAGTCAGATCTTGGATAATTACCTTGAAAATCGTGGCTTTTTTCAAGTCCGTGTGGATAATGAAATCATTAAAAAAGGAAAAAAAGCATCGATAAAATACGAGATACTAACAGGTCCTGAATATCGAGTAAGAGATATTTCTTTCCCCAAAGATTCTGGAGAATTGGCAGAAGCTATCAGAGCAACAGAATTGGGTACTTTATTGAAAGCGGGTACTCCATTTAATTTAAATGCCATCATCGCAGAGCGTACACGAATCAATACCATACTAAAAGACAAGGGCTATTATTTTTTCTATGATGATTATTTACTTTTAGAATCGGATACCACCATTGGCAATCATGAAGTAGCTATGTATCTGGCTATCAAAAACATAACACCAGAAGAAGCCAAACATCCATACAAAATAAAATCGGTGGTAATCTATCCCAATTATGAGCTTTCGAATAATGGACAAGAAGTCGATAGCACATCCATACAAGTGGGTGAGCGTTTTGTAATCATTGACAGCACACAGATTTTTAAACCTATCGTCTTTGAGTCTGCGATGCAATTTAGACCAGGCGATTTGTACAGTAGAAAGAACCATAATGCGACATTGAGCCGATTGATTAGTTTAGGTGCTTTTAAATTTGTTAAAAATAGATTTGAAACCGTGGTTGATAGCAATGTGTTGAGACTAAATACCTATTATTATCTCACACCAATGCCCAAAAAGGCATACCGTTTCGAACTATTAGGTACTTCCAAAACTAATAACCTTGTCGGTTCGCAAGTCAATATTGGGTGGAGACACCGCAATGCTTTCAGAGCTGCCGAACAATTTAGTATCAATCTTTTTGCAGGTATCGAACTCCAAGTAAATGGTAACTTTGCCAATACCAACACTTATCGTATTGGTGGAGAAGCGACTTTGAGTGTTCCTAGGTTTATGGTTCCATTTATCAAGGTCAAAAGTCCTGGTGAATTTGTACCAAGAACCAATATGCTGCTTGGTTATGAACAGCTAAATCGAAACAGATTATATACGTTAAATAGTTTTAAAGCACAATATGGATATTCGTGGAAAGAAAATAAACGGAAAGAGCACCAACTAAATCCTATCTCCATCAGCTACGTCAATCCTATCAATATCACACAATTGTATAGAGATAGTATATTGCGAAATCCTACTTTGGCACGTATCACTGATAGACAGTTTATTATTGGATCAACGTACAATTATAATTACAATCAGCTCCTTGGCAATACCAATCAAACGGGTTTATATTTTAATGGATTGATAGATATCGCAGGCAATATTTTGGGATTAGCTACAGGTGCAGACTGGCGAACAAACGACACGATCAGCTTTTTGGGTTCACCATTTTCACAGTACGTAAAAGCAGAGATGGATATTCGTTACTACAAACAATTCTCAAAAAAGATTAATTGGGCCAATAGAATGATATTTGGTTACGGACTACCTTACGGAAACAGTAAACAAATCCCATTTGTAAAACAGTTTTTTGCAGGTGGAAACAACAGTTTAAGAGGTTTCAGAAGCCGAACAGTCGGTCCAGGTAGCTACAGATCGCCAAATGCTGACAATAGAGATGCCCTATTTTTGCCTGATCAAAGTGGTGATATCCGATTTGAAATAAATACTGAGTTTAGAATAAAACTATTTAGTATTATAGAAACAGCGATTTTTGCAGATGCTGGAAATGTTTGGCTTCGCAATGATGATCCACTCAAGCCAGGGGCGAAGTTTAGCAGCAAGTTTTTGAACGAACTAGCTATGGATGCGGGCATAGGATTAAGACTTGACTTCACCATTTTGTTGCTGAGATTTGATTTTGCTTTCCCATTAAAAGTGCCTTATGCAAATACGCCACCAGACAAATCAATGGTACTTAATTTAGCGATTGGGTATCCATTTTAAAAGAGATTATTTAGTGTTTGTAATTAAATTAGATGTTTTATAGATGGGATGAACTTTCCTAGAATATATTTGGTTAAATTATTGTAATTTGCTTTGCAATAATAAATACAACTGAAATCTAAATCATCTTAAAAGAATATCTTAAATTATGAAAAATATCAACCAATTTACTTTATTATTAGTAGTTATGTTTGTTTATGGTTGTGGAGTCAAATCTATTCCACGCGAAGAGCGAGTTAATGTCCAATACTATGTTTCTCAGATTAATTATAAAAACGAAAAACTTAGTGAAATGGCATACACAAGTATTAAAAATAAAGGTAAGGACTTTGTTACCATTCAAAACATTTTTGGTTTGGATGATCAGATAATAAATAAAGCTAAAATGGCCTTTGCTATCATTATCGATAAGGAGATCTATTTTAATATGCGTAATACAAAGGAGTACCAAAATCTTGAAGTTTATGCCAAATTCAATATAGTCGGAACTATTTCTGCCTTATTCATTGATGATAATACATCTAGTACTATCAAAAACGGCGGAGTAAATTACGGTACTGGACTTGCCGATGTTTTGATCTCAGATTCCGACAAGTGGGGGAAAAATTGGAAAGACACAAAAGGGAAAAAGCATAAAATATTAATTTTTAATTCAGATAAAGTTAAAGACTATGGAATTCGTTACATAAATATCCAATACGAATTACTTTCTCAAAAGAATTTTAATGAATTACTTGGAACTCAACTTAGTGAGTCTGAAATTGAAAATCTAACATTCGAAAAAGTAAAAGAAATAATTATTGATCTTAATAAGAAAGGAGAATAGATAAAGAAAACAATTCATTTTTATCTTTTCTTGCCTACCATTCCCACATTCTTCTCATGAGCTTTGAGCATATTCGGATTATCACTATATTGCTTTATTAAGTTTTTAAAATTAAAATCTTCACTATTTCCTAAAGCATTTAAATACTTTGTATCCACTAGAATTCTATGTTCGATTTCTGTTCTATTGGTTGCTACATCACCATGACCAACAATAAGAAGGTCTAATGCATGGTGATTTTCTAATATTTGAGAAGCTTTTCCAATAGTTTTTTGGTATTCCCTATAATCATGATCGATAAATGGAATTTCAATATTGCTTAAATAGTCGCCTGCTATCCAACATTTTTTTTCAGGTATAACATTAAAAAGTCCATCTGACACATGACCTAAAGCATCATAAAAAACAATTTCGATACCGTCAATATTTACTGTTTGGCCATCTTCTATA
>JBGSOH010000300.1:0-4625 GCA_041739205.1 Saprospiraceae bacterium | reverse complement strand
AAATCTACCATCGAGCCACACACCTTTCCGACCCATTTCATCAATCACGATATATACTTTGGACATAGTTTGATAGTCTACCGATCTATACAAAGGTGCTAAAACCACTTTACCACTCACGTCTGACAAACCTTTTTTATTCCCATTTCGGATAATAATATGAGGATAAGCATATCTAATCGGTTCAAAACCCGTTAAAGGAGCCACCAAACGGCCACTCTTGTCGTATTGCTTCCAAGTCCCTTCTGCCATTTTCCAGTAGTTACCATTGGACAAAGGGTAAACATCCTTTAAAAACAACGTTTCTTGCGTTGTGAGATTCGGATACAACAATCTGCTGTAGTCCCACGCGTTATAATAAGTCCACCACCCATTTGGATGCGGCCATAAGGGCGGATGCTCAGGTGCTATGGCCCATTTCCCTTCTACGTTTAGCAAGCCAAACCTTACGCCATCATCAGAAGCGCAAAGGAGTCCATTTTGCTCTTTTCCGTTCGATTTATAATGTTGCAATATAGGGTTTTTCAATAAAGCTCCATTAGGTGAAAAGTCTTGACAATCATAATCTTCCCCGCAAGCGCGGATGGTACCATTGGGCAAGCGATGTAGGGTAGCGTACACTGGTGGCACGATTTCTTGGCCGGTAAGCGACAAAAGACCTTTAATTTTATTATTATTATTTCGGTCACCGATTGCGATGGCCTCGGGAAAGCTTTCTGACACAAAAAGATTAGAATAGATGGCAGGTACTAGTTCGTGTCCGTCGTTTTGCACTACACCCCAAAGTTCCCCTTTGTAATAAAGGGCTACTTGGTCATTTATAGGTTTTAGCGCTTTGTATTTGATCCATGCGTCGGATATTTTAGTGGCCCAATCAGTAGTTTGCGCACCGCTGTTTTCTGCGTAAAACATACAAAAAGTCAAGATGCAAAAAAGAAATTTACAAGTGTATCGCATTATTTGATGGTTAATGTTTTTTACCACACTTATCGTGTGGCTTTGCTTTTTGTCCTATAATTATCAAGGCTAGCATCGCCGAACTCTCGCGAATCTTTTCAGCCTCCCATTTGTGCAGATGGAAAGGTAATAATTTAGTTTTTGATCAGTTGTCTAAATGGATCTTCTGATGTATCAAATTTGTACAATTGATATTTTTCTATTTTAGTTATTAGTTTTTGTGAATAATTTTCGTCCGTAGCATATCCACAATGCTTAAGACCATTTGCCCACGATGTATAGTCGGTTTTGTCATATTGGAATAGAGGGCTATATCTTTCCGTTTGCGAAAGGAAGTTTGACCTATCTATATATGAATCAATATCTGAGTCATAAGCTCTAAAACACGATTCTATCAATTGTCCCTTTTTATTAAAATCATCATCTTTGTGATAATAAGTTTTGCCTGTCCAATAGTTTTTACATTTTATTCCAAAATGATTGTTAGCCTCAGTCGCTAATTTACTCATTCCATAATGAGACTCATGAAGTCCTTGAGCCAGAGTAATGCTAGCAGGTATACCTGTTCTATACATTTCTACTACGGCTAACTCTTTATATTGCTCTATGTACGCTGACGTGGCAATCTCTGGATTAAAATCAAAAGATACTAAACCCATGCTCACCGCAAACACTAATACTCTCCCTAATGACATATTACATTAAATTATAATAAGTATGTTTCAAATGTCATGCCAAAATCCCATAAATAGATATGTTAAGGACAAGAAATTAGTTTTAAAACATTTAAATTCCCAAAATCATTGACAGTGACTCTATGGCAAAACCCCATTTTATCTTTTAAAATTAAGCCTTTTGTGGGAGTTTCAATAACAATATCACCTGTGATAACTTTCATAGCATTCATAAATTGATTACAATTTGATTGCTGTACAGAAAGCGTGCTTGTATTTGAAACCTTTATTTTCATACATGTACCATCAGGTCTTTTTAAGATTACCCCATTAATTTCCTCATTAAAAGCTAGATCGGATTTTTCGATGTTTGATTGTGGCTCGCCATATTTATGACATATAATTCTTTGTGTATTTATATTAGCTGCAACATCTAAAAACAACCTGAAACAATAACCTTTGGGAGATCTAAGTACGACACCATGATTACTATTAGAAAATATGAGATCGGTCCCTTCCAAAATTGATGTTACTTGTCCAAGATTGAAACCATCACTAACAGGTATATCAACTTTAAAAGTAAACATTCCCTGAGTAATGTCACTAGCTAAGATACATCCTGAAGGCAGATAGGGATATACACCCCAAGCACCTTTCCAGTCATGTGCAGGAACATCGTATCCCAATCCATTTTGAGCTGTATAAGTATCATAATAGGCTATTCTTTTTGGCACCAAAGGGTTTGAAATGTCAAAAACCTGAACACCATCTTCATAATACGATATAAATAGTGTGTCTCCTTTTACAAACGGGTTATGTGGACGATTATTAGATTTTACAGGTTCTTCTAGTGGTTCCTTAAAAAAACCAACTCTTTGCATATCTGGACCTGACATGTCATAAATACTTATTGACCTCCCACGTGGCAATTCTTCAGCCACATAGGAGTAATGGCCATCATCCGTGGCCCAACTACTGTGGTTATATCCAGATAAGCTTCCATCCGATTTAATCAACACAATATTACTTGGGTCTGATACATCCCAAACTTTATTATTATTAGAGTCATATCCGTGAGATGCATAAGCAATATGGTCTTTTACATAAATGTCATGAATGTAGGTAGTTGGAAATTTACGCAATAAAACTGGATTTGATGGAGTACCTGAATATGTGACTCCATTAACCACTTCTGTATCTAAGGTGTAGATGGTGATTTGACCATTCACTGCATTTGAGCCGACTACATAAAGTCTTGCGTGCATGGTGTCGATGTAGATATTGTGTGCTCGCTGAAAGTCATTGGTGTTTTGGGTCACTGTATAATTATCTAAATTGATAATTTCTAATCCTTCTGTACATGACGAGCCATCACATACGCCATAACCATAATTTCGATATACTTTAAAATCTCTCCACGACACTGTGCTGCCATCGACATGTGCCATTTTCAGGATAGGATTGGCACAATCAGTAACATCATAAATATTGATGGCTTGACTAGAACCAATAATTGCATATTCTTTATTATCGTCATCGGTGTAACCCCAAATATCATTGTATAGAAAACCAGGCATGCCACCTACGTATGCTTTTTTGGCAATATTAAATGTCTGACTGAATGCTCTGATGGCAAACATTAAAAAAAAAGTCACAAAAACTAATTGTATATACTTCATTAGTAATAAATTTACGTTTAAAAATAATCACTAAAATTTTAAGATGCATACAAATATACGTCCTGAAATCATATCTCACCTAAAAAAAGATAAAATCCTTGCAATATTAATAGATAACTGCACCATTAACGTAGAAAAGAAGCCAATTAAGGTTTTTGATGACCTAATTAGGTCTATCGTTTCTCAGCAATTATCCACATCAGCTGCAGCTACTATTTACGGTAGATTTATCAATAGTTTTCATAATGAAATTCCGATTGCTAAGCAGATTCAAAACAGAGATGTGGAAGACTTGCGTCAATATGGATTATCCTATCAAAAGGCTGGATATATCAAGAATGTAGTCCAACATTTTGAAGATAATAATCTTTTTGATACAAATTGGGATCAATGGACGGATGAAGATATCATTGCCGAGTTGACAAAAATAAAAGGTGTTGGAAAATGGACGGTAGAAATGATTCTAATGTTTTCACTATTTCGAGAAGATGTCTTACCACTAGATGATCTTATCATTAGGAACCATATGGTGAGTCTTTATAAAGTAACGTCAGAAAAAAAACAATTAGTTGCCGACCTGAATGCTGTTGCTGCATCTTGGAGACCATATCGTACCTATGCTTGCAGGTATCTATGGGCTGCCAAGGATAGTAAATTTGTCAAGTAAGGTTGTACTTTTGTTCCCTAAACAATAAATATGAAGCAGTTTTATACCATCGGTCTTCTGATCATTTCTAATATCTTTATGACTTTGGCGTGGTATGGTCACCTGAAATTTGCAGAATGGAAGTGGTCTGCAAAATTGGGTTTGATTTCTATCATCTTTATAAGTTGGGGCGTAGCATTTTTTGAATACTGTTTTCAAGTTCCTGCCAATAAAATAGGCTACACGGGCAACGGAGGACCATTCAATCTATGGCAACTCAAAGTTTTGCAAGAAGTAATTACTTTGGTTGTATTTACAGGATTTACATTATTTGCTTTTAAAACAGAAACCTTCCGTACCAATCACTTGATAGGTTTTATATTTCTGATTTTGGCAGTATATTTTATTTTTAAAAAGTAATTACTTTTCGAGAATACAAATTGATTGATAATCAGCTGTTTTTTACCCTGACCCTAAAGGGAAACATCTGATTATCAATGTAGTAGAAATTAAGTTTCTTCATTTTAATTGAACTAAGGACTTTTCGGAGTTTACTTACAAGTAAGAATTCTATTTCCTAGAATCCTTGACCAGGTCCATAAGTTCTGAAATTTCTTTTTCCGTTAGGTATCGCCAAGTATCATAATCTATTCCATCCAATGATATATT
>JBGSOH010000533.1:0-1659 GCA_041739205.1 Saprospiraceae bacterium | reverse complement strand
TTTCAACAGCCCTTTTTAATAAAAAATCTATGACAAAAGTTGCTAATAATTTTTCTACATAATTGGTTTTAGTATTATTTAATGTTTTATATCGAATATTAGTGTACCCTTCACCTTCAATGATTTCGCCTGCATTTTTCTCTCTTCGTTCTACAGGAGAAAGGATAGTCACATGATGGCCTTGACTAATAAAATACTTTATCAAATCAGGATAAATCCCACGTTTTTCGAGATTTTTCATGATAACCAACGAAATAAATAATATATTTAACTTCTTATTCTGCACTGTTCAATTTTCTTTATTCAATGTAGAAATGATCCAACAAGCTCACTTCTTTCTGTACAATGGAAAATATCTTTTTACCAGACCATCTTTTGTTTCAGGTTCTGGATAACTTATTAAAACGGCCTTATACGTTCCTCTGAAAACAAACATACTTCCAGCAGCCGCCCCTATAATACCAAACTCTGATATCAATTTACCTATATCATCCATATTGCCTGCACCGCCCAGAATAGTCATTGGAACGGTTATTTTTTGGTGTATGTCTTTGGCAAGGGTCATATCATAACCTTTCATGACTCCATCTTGGTCTACAGAATTAATCACAATTTCTCCCGCTCCCAATTTTTGGAACAAAACTGCCATTTCTATTGGATTTTTACCCGTTGACCTCTTACCATTGTGTGTGACGACCTCATACCCTCCAAAGAGCTTCTTTTTTACATCAATAACCACTACGACACTTTGAGTACCCACTCTTTCTGCTATCTTTGTTACCAACGTTGGATCTTCGATAGCGGCTGAGCTAATGGCAATTTTTTCTACCCCAAGCGAAAAAATATTTTGAGCTTGCTCTACTGTTTTGATACCTCCACCATAACACAATGGCATTCTACATTCAGATGCCAGTTTTGCTATCAATTTAAGATCGGGTTCGTTTTTATGTACTGTGGCATCGATATCAATAACCATCAGTTCATCCGCTTGTTTTTCGTTAAATATTCTCACCGCATTAATCGGATCTCCGACATATTTAGCGTCTTTAAATTGTACCGTTTTTACCAGTCCCTTATTCTGAATAAGTAAACATGGAATTATTCTAGGTCGTAACATTTAAATTTTTGAAAAATTTTCTAATAATTTAACTCCAAATTGATGACTTTTTTCTGGATGAAACTGCACACCATATATATTATCACTTCCTACTACGCATGTAAAGGCATCGCCATAATGGCAGGATGCTAAGATGTTTTCAGAATTATCACAATGAAAATAATAGGAATGCAAAAAATAAAATCTTGGCAAACTATCTAATTCATTAAAAAGCACAGTCTTTTTATTTACTTCTACGTCATTCCATCCCATGTGTGGTAGATGGGTTTCGAACTCTATCTTAGACTCATCAAACCTTTTTACCTCACCAGATATCCATCCTAATCCTGGCAATACACCTTCTTCACTTGAATGCGCCAACATATGCATACCCACACAAATACCGATTACAGGCATTTTTTGATCAAGAACCATCGCTTCAGTAACGCCTCTCATTCCTGAATCGTTAAATGTTTTCATCGCATGATCAAAAGCACCAACTCCTGGAAGGATGAGTTTAGTAATCCCTTCGAAATCTTCACTTTTGTGAAGTATCTTGACAG
>JBGSOH010000529.1:0-17994 GCA_041739205.1 Saprospiraceae bacterium | reverse complement strand
TCACAAATTTATAACATGTGTCCATTTTTTATCCTATATTTGTATTTTATTATTTCAATACTTTTCGGAGTGGACTCACGTTTTAATTACTAACTTTCAATGATTTGAATATATTGATAATGTGGTTCTTACAAATTATATATTAACATCATATAAAAGATATTAAAAGTTTTAAATAGTCCATATACAAATATATAATTCATTCATTATTGGTATAAAATACATAATATAAAAATATAATACATAAATCAGCACTTATCAGATCACTTAGATTAAATCAAACTTTAATCGATTTATTAAGATTTCACAAAATAATTAGATTCATTTATTAAACAATATCTAACAAAAGTAATATATTTGTATTTTATATAGATCATATAATATTTCAGATAAAACAATAAAATGCGAACCTAAAACTAAAGTAAAAGAAAATTCATAAATGTAAAAATTAGGTAATTTATGTATTCTTTATGAAACATTTTTGGTTATAAGTTGGATATAAAATTAAAAATTTACTAAAATTCAATTCAGAATTTATACAGCTTGAAATAAAGAATTTATTTACAAATGACATACAAAAATGAAAGATAGAAAAATAACAGCTGCATTAATACAACTATCTGTTTATGAGTTAAATAGCTTTAATAAATATATAAACTCTCCCTACTTTAATGTTAATGAAAGTATTTCAAAATACCTAGAATTAATCTTAGATTGGATCAAAAAAGGAAATACGAATGATGATGTTCCAAATGAAGAATTATGGAATAAGGTCTATGGCGATATACCTTATCAGAACCAAAAATTCTTAAAATTAAACTCTGATTTGGTCAAACTACTAGAAGATTTCCTAGCACAACAAGAATATGATCATATGCTCAGTTTGAGAACAAATCTAAAATTAGAAGGTGTGAGAAAACGTGGCATAGAAAAACTATATAATGGCATTATAGGTGAACTAGAAAGACTTGAAAAGATGGAAGTAAACCAATCTGTAGAATATTATTACACCAAGTATCAAATAGAAAGAGGCCTATTCAATCTTAAAACCGAAAATGAGAAAAAAAATGCCAAATTTGAAATAGAAACAGAACTTAATATAAATAAAATCTCTGAAAACCTTGATTACTTTTATATTGCAGAAAAACTTCGTCTTTATTGTACCTTATTAAGTTGGAAAAAAATGTACCAGCTTGACATTGATATGGACAATATGGATTGGGTATTAACATCTGCAAAGCAGAACAAAATGGATGGAATTCCACCTATCCAAATATATGACAAAATGCAAAACACATATGTAGATGGAGATAATACATCCCATTACTATGAATTAAGGCAAATAATGAATAAATACATTCATCTATTTCCAAAAGAAGAAGTAAAGGAAATTTATGCGACTGCAATAAGTTATTGTATAAACAAAGTTAACAAAGGTGACTTAAATTTTCAACGTGAAACCTTCAATATATATAAAGAAACCATAGACCAAAGTGTTATTATCATTAATAACGAAATATCACCAACAACCTTTAGAAACATTGTTTTCTTCGCCTTACGGGTTGGAGAGTTTGATTGGGCAGAGAATTTTATTTTTGAATATTCTAAATATATAGATGAAAAATACAGGGCCAATGCAGTAGAATTTAGTTTAGCTAGGTTAGAATTTTATAGAAAGGACTTTAATAAGGTACTAGACCATCTAAATAAAGTTACCTACGAAGACGTATGGTACAATTTAGGATCAAAAAGTTTGTTGATCTTTACCTATTACGAACTAGATGAGACAGATGCTTTAGAATCTTTGCTTCAAGCTTTCAAAATGTACATCAGAAGAGAAAAATCATTAACTATAGACAGAAAGGACACTTACCTTAATTTGATAAAATTCACCCTTAATCTTATGAAACTAACATATAAAGACAAAGACAAACTTACCAAACTAAAAACAGAAATTACGAACACTAAAGGTGTGGTGTCAAAACCATGGCTATTGGAAAAAATAGACATCCTTCTGAACAAAAAATAGAAAAAAGTGCCCGAATCAGTTTATTTTACAATAAAAAGTGAGATATCCGGGCACTGGGTCCATGGGAATCTGGATCATCCTCGGCCTTAGTCTAATGGCCGACAATTATGGGATTATAATGGATGACTGAACAAAAGAATGTTTTGGGGGAAACAGTAATTCGCTTTCAGCCAACTAAATGATCATCATAATGAATCCAAATAGTGTGCCAAAATAAAAATGAATTGAAAGGGAATTAAACTTTGCTGCTAAATAGCATAAGTGCAGTCAATTGTGTTGCAAATAAATATAGAGTAATTCACTTATGGACAAAAAAAAAGAGATCATTTCTGATCTCTCTTAGCAGCCCGTAGGGGAATCGAACCCCTGTTTCCAGGATGAAAACCTGGCGTCCTAACCGCTGGACGAACGGGCCATTTTTTGTAAGGCGACGCAAAGATATATACTTAATTTATATTTCAAAAATCTTTTACAAATATTTTTTAAAAAAATATTAATTCTTCTTCGTTGATATTATTTAAGAAAGCATCACATATAGCAATTGAGCAAATAATATCTTCATTACCAAGGAAATAGGAAACATAAAGGAATACCCTATAGCAGGCACCCTATTCTTTGTAATATCGGTTGCAAATTCCAAAATAGCAGGCTGATTGGATATAAAACCTAGCAGTAATGAATATGGTATCTTAATCAGCTTATACCCTACCCATAGACTGAGCAATGCAGAAACGATACTTAATATAGACCCAGCAAGAAAGATATTGATCCATGCGCCATCACTCAAACTGGTCAATAAGGTATTGCCCGACCTAATACCAATGACTGCAAGCAAAAGTGTCAATCCAAGTTGATTTAACGTCACATTAGAACCATAAGGTAATGTCCATACAATCGGACCTGTACGCCTTAATGTGCCTAATATAAGTCCTATGATCAAGGGACCTCCAGCAAAACCAAGTTTAAATGAGATGCCTCCAGGAAGCGAAAACTCAATCATACCAAGCAAAAGGCCTAAAGCAATGCCCAACCCAAATGAAAACAAGTCAATTTTACTTGCTGCGTAGTAACTGTCTCCAAATAATTTTTGGATGTCTTTGATGTCTTTCCTTCGAGCTACAAATCTAATTCTATCTCCTAATTCAAGAATGGTATCACCCTTTGCCAACATCTCCGTGTCTCCTCTTCTTATCCTTGTAATGATGGCTGAATATTTTTCTTGAAGGTTAAGTGATGACAGCTCTCTTCCCACCATATCAGGATTTGATACAAATATTCGCACAACATCATATTCTTTGCGATCATATGACAAACTAGTCTCTGCTTCTTTTCCTAAAACTGCTTGTGCCTGTTCTATTTCTTCAATCGTACCCACTAAGATAATTTTGTCACCTTCTATTAATGTAGTATCCCAATTTGACAACTTTGTGCCATAATGCAAGTTATCTACACGACCGAAAACAATATTCCATTGGTAAGCATTTATGATGTCTCTTAATTGTTTTTGGCAAATCTCAGGATTGGTCACTTCTATGGTTCTATGAGTAAGATCTTCATCAAGTGGATAATCCTTGCGAAGGACGTTTTTCTCAGCAGCATAATCTATTTTTAAAAATCTCTCCATAATTTTGATAGCAATCATAACCCCTAAAACACCCATGGGATATGAAAAAGTATAGCCAACTACTAAATTCTGAATCGTAGAGTCGTTTGCTTCCCGTTTGAGATTTATCATATCTATGACCGAAGCCAAGGCAGTAGTATTGGTAGAACTACCTGAATACATACCCACCATAGTAGCTTTGTCAAAATCCATTAACCAATAAATTACGACTGTAACTATTGTGGACAAAGTAAGCATTAGCATTATAAATACAATATCTCGCCAACCATTCTTTTTGAATGACTGAAAGAAAGCAGGACCCGAACTTAAGCCCACAGAGTAGACAAAAAAGACAATACCTATCTGAAATATAATGTCTGGAACGATAAATCCAGGATCCATAGCACCAAAAGCTAAACCTACAAACAGTACTGCAGCAGTACCAAGACCTGTGCCCCGAAACTTAAGATTACCTATCAAGTATCCTATTGCCGCCACAATAAACAAAAGCAACAATGGATTTTCCTTTAAAAAAATATTCATAACTTGTTAAACAATGCTAAGATATGTAAAGTTGACATCCTAAGAACAAAAATCAAATATAATTCCGAAATAAAGCAAATATTCATACTATATTAACAAAATTAACAATTTAAAGACGCGAAACAGAATATTATTTCAATTTGACTACTGAAATTAAATCAATCCAACCACACTTCCACAGCGCCACCATCGTTTTTAGAAAAGGTAAATCTTACTTGCGGAAACCCTTTGAGCTGTGCTTCGATTTGTTCTTTCAAAACACCAGCACCTTTGCCATGAATAATAGTAATATGGGGATACTTTTTTGAAATAGCTTCTCTTATGAACACTTCACTTTTTTGCACCTGAAATTCTAAAATTCTTGCGGGTAACTCATTTTGCATGTGTGGAGCCAATTTTTCTAAATGCAAATCTAAAGTATGATCAAATTTGATTTTAAGTGGTACATTTTTTTTTACTTCTGAAATATCATTCTTCAGAAACTCATGAATATCAGGAAAATAATCAGCTTCAGTGATCGTCTTTATATTATCTGCCGAAACTAGAAATATTTTTTCTCCAATAAGCACCCTAGCTCTGCCATCCTTCGAAATCCCTTCAAACTTACCTTGATTACTTGAAGACAATACTTCTACCCTATCACCTATCCATAGCGTTTTCAAATCCATAGTTGGGTTTATTAGAAATTTATCTTGAATTGTGTCTTTAATTCAGTAAAGGTATTTCCATTTATTTCATTATTGCCTGAACTGATGACGTCCACATTTTGAAAATATGTACGCCCTACCCTAAACTCCCAAGTATAATTTCGTGCAAAACGATAACGCATATTCACATAAAATCTTGTTCCTCGATTTTGGAAAAAAGGTATGTAAAATTCATAAAGTAAATCGTTTTCATAAGCATAAATTCTAGAATCAAAGCTATTCACATCAAATATTGCATACCGCGCTGTAAAGGATATCGGCTTGGCAATAGGTTTGTACATAATATCTTGATACATCAAAAAACCATTGGATGTATTGCCACCTTTCTCAAAAAATGAAAATTCAACCCTGTCTCTCAATTCCCACTCTTTATTTACTTTAAAACTTAGATGTGCCCTTAATCGCTGTAAAGAGATAGGTTCTGGATAATCAATAATTACTTCATTACTAGAATTCAACATCTTTTGTTCACTTCTATATTGGATATAAAAGTCCAACTTCCTTTTGATCGAATATGCTATTTTGATTAAAAATTCTTTACCATCAGCAGGTCCATCCCTACGATACCCTACCCAAGGATTTTGCCACAAATCTGCATAAGTACTGACTACAACGCCTTTGAAGGGTCTTAATTCCATACCTAAATAAATGCCTTTTTCATTAACAGGTTGGCTCGATTCTGCAAATGCATTTGCATTTAGAACTTGATAATCAGGATCATATTTCCTATATACTAAAGACATATCAACTTTTCTATCCAATCCCAAAAGTAGTCCATGAATTTGGGCTGTACCACCATTGTCACTTGCTGCTAACTCACCAAAAAATGTATAATTTCGATATCTCCAACTGTAATCAACACTGGCATTCACAAGACTAGTACCATTAAAGAGAAATTTGCGATATAATGCTTGATCTCGCATCAATGGTGCATCGAAGCCAGTATATAATATATTACCTGAAAGTTTAAAATCTCTAACTTTGTATTGAAGTTTCCCACCTGCATTGGACTGATAAATAGAGTTTTTATTGGCAATTTCAGATCCTGTACGGTGAAAACCATCAAACCTTATGGATCCAAACGAATCAAAATCCGTGTTTTCTATAGTATCTCTATCTACACTCGCATCTATAGGTTTGTAAGAAGCGAAAAAAGCTGTTTCCCATTTTTTATTAAGATTTAAAACAATGCCACCTCCACGAAAAAAATTGACTTCATTTACGGAACTATAAGGTCTAACCGTCCTACCAGCTCGTTTTACATTAAGTACAAAAGATGATTTTCCTGCTCCAAAATCATTATGAAGTATTAATCCTTGACCTAAACTCACTGCAAAATCACCTAAAGATAAAATGCTAATTGTTTTATTTATATTTCTTGCGTATGCAAAAAATGAATAGAAATCAAAACCATATTTAGACCCTTCACCAAAAAGTTTTTCTCCTGGATCTTTCTCTGCTGTAAATCCTGCTTTGAATAATTGACCGAATTCATATCTATACCTTATATATAGATGGTTTGGGTCTCCTGTGAATGGAGTGACACCAGCATCATTTTCTTTAAAACCTTTTCTTTGTTCAAGCACACGTTTTGCTTTCAAAAACAACGTAGAAGAACCATTACGTAAAGCATCTCTAAAGTCAAGGTTAAAATCATCTGACGATACCTCACATGTAAGAAATGGAGAGACGTTTCTGATAGTAATCAAATCCCATGATGGTATCGCTTGTAATTCATAAATACTAAGAAAACTTCCAAATTGAGTGCGATAAGTCATAAAATTGGAAATCTGTATCTCGTTTAGCAAAAATAAATCTCTTAATTCAAGTTCATTTGCAGTATTTATATTTAAAGGGTTTTCATAGTAAAAGTTCAAATTTTCAAAAATGGTATTATAATCAAAATTTTCTGCATCTGTAGATTCTAAAAAATCTTCAATGATATTTGCAATTAAATTATTGCTTTGTATCCCTTCTTGACAGTAAGTATTGCCATTTAGGATAAAAAGTATACATATTATAATGCTAAATCTCATGTTTTGATAATATCGGATAAAGATATTTATTTTTCTGCAAATAAAAAGTCATTATAAAACTTTAACTTTATTCTACAGTAGCTGCAACAATGTTGCATGTGCAAAAATTTTATTGTGAAAAATGATACACATTTATAATATTATTTTACATTTGCATTGTCGCCCGACGTTTTGAAGAGTATTTTACAAGTTTTTTCAATTTTTATTTAACAATTAAATTTTAAAGAACATGAAAGTTTTATGTACAATGGTATGTTTTATCTTGTTTTTCAACTTGGTTAGTTTGGGACAAGAAAGAAATTGCGGGTCTATGGAAGTGCTAGACAGACAAATTAAGGAAAATCCTTCTATGCTAAAAAACATGGAAGAAATCGAAAAGCAAGTCCAGGAATACATTCGTAACAATGCCAATGGCAACGGTCAAAGGGCAATTATTACGATTCCTACAGTAGTTCACGTGGTATACAGAACTACCACAGAAAACATTTCTGACGCTCAGGTCCAATCACAAATCGATGTATTAAATGCAGATTTTAAAGCGCTTAATTCAGACTTATCATTGACTCCATCATTATTCACTGGAGTAATAGGTAACCCTGAAATTGAGTTTTGTCTAGCAACACAGGATCCTTCAGGGAATGCTACAACTGGAATCAACAGAAAAAGCACCACAGTGACAAGTTGGGGAACAAACGATAATGTCAAAAAAAATTCTCAAGGAGGTGTCAATCCTTGGAATGCCTCTAATTACCTTAATATTTGGGTATGTAACATAGGTGGTGGTATATTAGGATATGCACAATTTCCAGGTGGACCCGCTTCTACTGACGGTGTCGTACTAGATTACAGATATACAGGGACATTGGGTACAGCTACAGCGCCATATCACAAAGGTAGAACTGGAACACATGAAGTAGGCCATTGGCTAAATCTACGACATATCTGGGGAGATGCAAATTGTGGCAGTGATCTAGTAAGTGATACCCCTGTACACAATACATCAAATGGTGGATGTCCAGCTTATCCGCACTATAGTACATGTAGTGGCGCACCAGTAGAAATGACCATGAATTATATGGATTATACTTATGACGCTTGTATGTATATGTTTAGTCAAGGTCAAAAAACAAGAATGAGAGCAGTATTGGAAGGCAGTGGATCTAGATCAAGTCTACAGAGTTCACCTGGCTGTCTACCTCCATCACCACAAACATGTAATGCACCTGCTGGATTGACCACTACTAACATAACATCAACAACAGCTACTTCATCATGGACAGCTGTTTCGTCTGCCACTAGTTATACATTTGAATTCAAATTAAATAGTGCCACTACTTGGACAGCAACCACGGTAACAACTACAGCAGTCAATCTTACAGGTTTGACAGCTACTACAGCTTACAATACTAGAGTTAGATCAAATTGTGCAAGTGGACCAAGTTCGTATGCTGCAACTGTTAACTTTACAACAACAGCAGTACCTTCAAATTGTACAGATACTTACGAAAACAATAACGCAAGAAATCAAGCAAAAACAATCCCTGTAGGAAGTTCGACGACAGCAAAAATTGGGACAAGTACTGATAAAGATTGGTTTAAGTTTTCAAATACTTCTTCAGCACGAAATGTCAGAGTCACTATGACAAACCTTCCAGCAGATTATGATATGATCTTGTATAGAGGTAATAGTCAAGTTGGTATTTCAGAAAATGCTGATAACAATGATGAACAAGTCACATATAATAATAATCAGTCAGCAGCAACTTATTATGTACAAGTGTATGGTTATAATGGCGTATTTAATAATACGCTTTGTTATACATTGTTGGCCGAACGAAGCGGGAGTGCATACAGATTAGCAGGCGAAGAATTAAACTTGCAAGCCGAAGCAGTCAAAGATGAGTTGTTGATTTTCCCAAACCCAGCAAGTAGTGAAATCACGGTTGTTGTTCCATTTGGAGAAGAAACAGAAGGCGTTTTATCCATAATGGATGTTACAGGAAAAGTAATAAGTGCTCAGTCTCTCATCGGGGACAAAAATATCAAAACGTATGAAATGGATCTCTCTGAATTTAATGGCGGTTTATATTTTGTCAATTTCAGGACTTCATCTTCTACATACACACAAAAATTAGTTATAACAGACAAGCGTTAAAATTATAAAATCTTCTTATCAGAAAAAGTCAGTGACAAAAAATCACTGACTTTTTTTATTTAATGAATTTCATGATAGCCAAAAAATAAAAAATTACCTAATCTTGACTCCACTCCGAAAATTCTCAAATTATGATAATCAACCGTTTTTCACCCTGCACCCTAAAGGGAAACGTTTGATTATCAATTAAGTAGAAAGTAGTAGTTTCTTATTTTCCTGTTTAATACTTTTCGAAGTAAACTCAATCTTGAAAAGATAAATAGCAAAAAGAAGAAAAATCACAACTAATTGTTTCTTAAAGTTCAGAAAAAATATATTTCTTTGCAAATAATCATCAGAGTTTAAAAGATATGAATAGCAGATTAGATCTATTTTTAACTATTATTATATGTAGTCTTCTAAATACTAATAAAGCTTACACTCAGGAAATTAAAGCTTTCTACATAGGTCATAGTTTAAGCGATCAAATCCCAGATATGGTTCAATCTTTAGCAGATGACCACGAAAATACCGAGTTTGATTGGGTTTATCAATCTATACCTGGAGCACCACTTAGATGGCAATGGCAAAGAAAAAACGTAAACGATTATGGAATTAATCCTCCCTACTATTATGGTTTTTATCATCCTACAGGTGGATTACCAAGTGGTGACGTCGATGTATTGGTACTGACAGAATCGGTTCCAAGACATTGGACAGAATGGGGTATTTATGAAACTTATCAATATGCTGACAGCTTCTATCTTTATGCGAAAGAATTTAATCCAGACATTAAGGTCTACCTATACGAAGATTGGCACTGTTTAAATAGTGGGACACCAACGGGTTGTCCATATGACATAAATTCAAATCCATGGCGCCAACGAATCACAGATGATCTTCCTATGTGGGAGAGTGTAGTAGATTCACTCAACAAAAGACACACGCCCGAAGAAAAAGTATGTTTGATTCCAGCAGCACAAGGTCTTGCAAAGTTGTATGATGAAATAGAAGCAGGGAATGTACCTGGTATAAGTCATATCAGTGACCTTTTTAGCGATGACATCCATTTGACAGATATTGGGAAATATTTTGTGGCTTGTGTTCATTTTGCAACTATATTTGAACAAAGTCCAGAAGGATTGACTAATCAAACTAAAGTATGGTGGGGCGGAGATTTTAATGCTCCAACAGAAGAACAAGCAGCCGTTTTCCAAAAAATAGCCTGGCAAACAGTCATTGACTATCCAAAAACATGTGTTCAGAATGTTTCAGGCACACAACATAACTTGACAAATAATTACAAAATCAGTATATCTCCAAATCCAACTTCAGATATGCTTAACATAGATCTAGGGTCAGAAGACCAAAATTATGAAATTATTAATGCACTTGGCAAACAAATCTATAGAGGAAACGTAAGACAACTAGACATTACAAGTTTTGAATCTGGCATCTATTGGATAAAGTCTGCTAACTCCGTTATCAAATTTATTAAAAACTAAAAGGCAATATAAAAACCCTTTCTAAGTAAAATAATACAAACTTACTGTTACATTAGTTACACAGTAAACAAACTACCCCAAAATCATAACTTACTGACTAATAAACACATACTCATTTTCACACTATTAAAGTTGAGCGAAAACTATTGTTTTATTATGTAAAATAAAATCTATATCATATTTCATACTAACGGAGATCATATTTCAGACCATGGAATCGCCTTAATCTTGTGGTATAAAATATAAACAATATGAACAACATTAAAATATTAATCGCACTGCTTGTAAGCAC
Organism: Saprospiraceae bacterium; assembly: GCA_041739205.1. Lineage (GTDB taxonomy): Bacteria > Bacteroidota > Bacteroidia > Chitinophagales > Saprospiraceae > OLB9. Next base: position 7,145 of record JBGSOH010000529.1, on the reverse strand, counting down.
GGTAATATTTACAAGTCAACTAAATGGACAAGTAAAATATACTGCAAAAGGTAAATCCGAGTTTATGCTTACTGGAACTTCTACCATGCATGATTGGGAGATGACTTCTTCATCAGCAACATGTGATGCAGTATTCACAACTGATGCAACAGGTAAATTGACAGGACTTACAAATATGTCATTCAAAACACCTGCCAAAATGCTCAAAAGTGGTAAAGGAGCTATGGACAAAAATGCTTACAAAGCATTAAAAGCTGATAGTAATCCTGATATTAGTGCAGTATTAACAAGTGCTACTATCAAAACGATCGATAGCAAAAATTACACCATCACAAGTCAAGTAAAACTCAACATTGCGGGTAAATCAGTGAATACAACACTGGTAAGTAATGCTAAAATAAATGCAGATAACACTATTAGTATCAGTGGTGAAAAGAAAATCGCCATGACAGATTATGATATGAAACCACCTTCATTTATGCTAGGCTCAGTAAAAACTGGTAATGATGTAGTGCTAAAATACAATATTACTTTATCAAAGTAATGAACAAATTATCAAAAAGACTTCAACCTTTATTTAAATCAATATTATTTTTTTAACATAAAACAAATATAATGAAAACCCTTTTTAAAATTTCCAGCTTACTTCTTTTAGTACTTTTCATTTCAAAAAGTACGGCTCAGATTCAATACACTAGAGCTTATGATAAAACAGGAATTAATGTGTTTGAGCCATCAAAAATGGATCAAACTGCCTATGATGGTTTTAAAATTAGAATCGGTGGATCTTTCACCCAAGATTTCCAAAGTTTTAAAGTAGAAAACAAGGCAAATTACGTACCTACATCAGGAACTAACAGGCTAAATAAAAATTTACTTTTTGGATCTATTCCTTCACAAGATTCATTGTCTTCAAATTTGACAGGATTCAATCTTGCGATGGCAAATCTTAATTTTGACATTCAAATCGGAGATGGTATCAGAGTATTCCTTGAAAACTATATGTCTTCACGTCACCACAGTGAATTCTGGGTAAAAGGTGGATATATTCAAATCGACAAATTGCCTATGTTTAATAATCCAGAGTGGTTTACTAAATATGTTAGAGTAAAAATAGGACACTTCCAACCGAATTATGGTGACTTCCAGTTTAGAAGAAGTGATGGTGGTAATACAATGTTTAATCCTTTTACAGAAAACCTTATACTTGATGCATTCAGTACAGAAATAGGTGGTGAAGCTTATGTATTCCCTACAAGTAACTTAATGTTGATGGTAGGTATGTCTTCAGGTTTCATCAATGGTAATATTTCCGATTACCCAACTGCTAATAACTCTGCGGGTGTTGTTCCTACTAAAAAGAGCCCATCTATCTTTGCTAAGATAGCATATGACAAAACATCAGAAAACCTTAGATATAGACTTTCTGCTTCTATATACAACAACAGTAATATCCAAAGAAATACACTATTTGCAGGTGATAGAACAGGTTCACATTGGTTTAGTGTTATGGAACCTGCACAAGTAGGTGGAACTGCAACAACAGCTGCTGCAAACTTTACTTCAGGAAGATTTGATCCAGGTGTTGCCAATAGATTAACAACAATCAATGTAAGTCCTTTTGTCAAATTCAAAGGATTGGAATTACAAGGTGGTATTGACTTATTAAGTGGTTCAGTATATGGTGACACATTAACAACTGGTGGCACTAAAGAATGGATAAAAAGAGATTGGACACAAATTTATGGAGAAGTTGTATACAGATTCTTGAAAGACGAACAGTTATTTGTAGGTGCAAGATTGGTTAATGCAACAGGTCAGCCTAGTGGATTGAAATACGGTGCTAATGACGTTGCTTTAGGATTCCAAAGTGGAACTCAAGCTAAAGTAGGTATCAACAGAGTATCTATGTCAGCAGGTTACTTCCCAACAAAAAACATGTTATTAAAAGTAGAATACACTAGTCAGCAATACAAAGATTTCCCTTGGGCAGATTACAGACACGAAAGTAAATTTTCAGGTTTTGTTGTAGAAGCAGTCATTGGATTCTAATCTAAAGATAATTATAATAAGGTCGTTGGATTCTAACCATTTTAGATTCAAATTTGATCGAAAAATATAAATGGCGATTTTTAGAAGGGTTGGCAGCGGGTTCACATCTGATGCCAACCCTTTATCTTATCCAAAATTAACATTTGTTCATGGGTTTTATAACAAAATATTATATTTTAACCTTTCTTCTTAGTATGAGTAGATATACTTCTACAACTAAGGTGAACGAAGTATGGATAATCAAAAGCAGTAGTAGTCTAGAAGTAGATGGCAGTACAAATATTAATAACTTTTCATGCAAAATCCACTCTTATAATCAAACGGATACTTTATATTTCTCTCCAAAAGATAAAACACTAAATCACATTAAAGTAAATGGAAAACTGAAAATTAACGTGGCAGATTTTGACTGCAAACATAAGATCATGACTAAAGATCTACAGAAAACACTTCAGGCTCAAAAGCATCCATATATGATTGTTAAGTTTCTTAATTTTTCAAATATGCCTTCTTCTCCCATATCCAATAGTTTGACCACAGGTGATGTGGAGATAGAGTTAGCAGGCGTAAAAAGGACTTTTCAGGTGCAATATGCAATCCATAAAACAAATCATCAAAACATTGAGCTTATTGGTACTAGAGGTGTCAACTTTAGTGATTTTAATCTCAAACCACCTAGCAAACTTGGTGGAACCATCAAAGTAAAAAATGAATTACAAGTAGAATTTAAACTTCAACTCAAAAAAAACATTTAAAATCAAAACAAACAAATAATGCAAGAAATATTTAAAAATACATTATTCGCTGGCATTGCGATTTTCATTTTTAGTTATGGTGGCTTGTTGCTAGCAATTAGTCTTTTCCCATCTTTTTTTGTGGATTACATCAGCCCTGTATTTAATTCAGATGGTAGTCGCGATGTCTTCTTTTACCTACATCCTTTTATTTTGAGTTTGGCATTAGCTGTTTTTTGGAATAGGTTTCAAAGCATGTTTAGAGGACATTTTGTGCTTCGTGGTTTTGAGTTTGGGTTTATTTATGCAGCGATTGCTTTAATTCCGGTCATGTGGATAACTTACAGTGCAGTAGATGTGTCGTTATCTATGGTATTTACATGGCTTTTGTATGGGATATTTCAGTCTTGCGTAGCAGGTATTATATTTGCGTGGAGAAGCCATTTAAAATTAAGCCATTAAATCGCTCATGCTCTTTTGCATTTGTTGAGCTTTTCTTCTGATTTCTTCTTGAAAATCCGGCCCATTGCCAGCATAAATAATATCTCTAGATGAGTTAACTAGAAGTCCAACTTCATCATTTTTGCCATTTTTGAAAACGGCATTCATATCTCCACCTTGGGCGCCTACTCCTGGTACAAGAAAAAAGAAATCTTTGGCTAAAGCCCGAATCTCAGCAAATGTCTCAGGATGTGTGGCACCTATGACATACATTAGATTATTGGGATTGCCCCATTCTTGCGTTTTTGTAATTACTTTTTCATATAAAGATCGACCATCTTGATCCTTCAAATATTGAAAATCTGCACTTCCTTCATTACTTGTTAGACCCAATACGATCACCCATTTATCATCAAACTCTAAAAAAGGTGTAATCGAATCTTTCCCCATGTAAGGAGCGACTGTCACAGCATCAAAATTCATGTATTCAAAAAATGTTTTAGCATACATTTTACTTGTATTCCCTATATCTCCACGTTTTGCATCGGCTATAGTAAAAATATTATTAGGGATGTAGTCCAATGTTTTTTCAAGTGATTTCCAACCCTTTGGGCCTAATGATTCGTAAAAAGCTAGGTTTGGTTTGTAAGCTACACACAGATCTTTCGTAGCATCAATGACTGCTTTATTGAATTCAAAAACAGGATCTTGGTATGCTAATAAATGGTGGGGAATTTTGGTAGAATCTGTATCAAGACCTACACAAAGAAAACTTTGCTTCTCACGGATATTTTGAACTAATGCTTGCTTTGTCATCAATTAAAATAACCATTTACCGCTTCTACACCTTTAATCTCTGGCAATTTCGATTTTATGGCTTGTTCCACACCTGCTCTCATAGTCATAGCAGACATAGAGCAATGTTCACAATTGCCCATCCACTTGATTTTTACGATCAAGTCATCTGTTATTTCTACTATCTCAAGATTACCACCATCAACTGCAAGATGTGGCCTGATTTCATCCAAAGCATGGTTTACTTTGTCGAATAATGTTTGTTCTGCTGTAATCATGGTACAAAGTTACAACTTTTTGGTATATTATATTCAAAAATTTTAATTCATTTGATGCTCTGACCCGGTTCTATCAACCTTGGACTTTTACAATCCTTGTAGGTTCATACAAGTCATGTCGCACAGCTAGTTGCTTTAAGACATTCTGAGCCATTTCTTCAAATAATGGTTTTAATGCACTGTTGCTTTGTGCCGAAACTGGGACTCCAGCATCACCACCTTCTCTTACACTTTGTATGATAGGAATTTGAGCGACCATTTCTGTATTTGAGACAGAAGCTAGTTTTCTACCTCCACCCTTTCCAAAAATATAATATTTGTTTTCAGGCAATTCCGCAGGTGTAAACCAACTCATATTTTCTACTACACCCAAAATCGGTACATTTACATTAGGTAATAAAAACATATTCATCGCTTTTACAGCATCAATGACGGCTACTTCTTGCGGTGTAGTGACCATCAATGCACCAGTGACAGGCACTGTCTGAACCAAGGTAAGTTGAATATCGCCCGTGCCAGGAGGTAGGTCTATCAAGAGATAATCCAAATCTGGCCAAAGACAATCTTGAATGAACTGACGTAATAATCCACCCAATCGCGGTCCTCTCAAGACCACTGCTTGTTCGGGTTCTACAATAAATCCAACTGAGATGACATGTACACCATGCGCCTGTAAGGGGATTATTTTATGTTTGCCATAAAGAAGCTCTACTTTGGGACGCTGACCTGTCAATCCCATCATGGTCGGTATGGAAGGACCATATAAGTCAGCATCTATGAGTCCAACTTTATAACCCAAATTGGCAAGAGAAACAGCTAGATTGACGGAAATTGTTGATTTACCTACGCCACCTTTTCCTGATGCAATAGCAATTATATTTTTGACTTGTGGCAAAACTGTGTTAGCATCATCATCTGTTGCATTGATTTTGAGATGAATATGTACATTAGCTTGTGGGTAAACTTTAGCTATTTCTTCCATACAAGCAAAATTCAAAGAAGATTTTAAGTCCGCATCATTAGACTTTAGCACAATTGAAAATGAAATATTATCACCTTCCACTTTAAAATCTTCTACCATGCGATGAGAAATGATGTCTCCGCCAGTTTTCGGATCCTTTACATTTCTCAGTGCTTCTACTACCCTATTATTATCAATCACTATGTTGAATTTTAAATGAATTAACTACCTTCTAAATCTCAAAAACAGATGATTTGTTTAATATATCCCTAAACTAATCGATTATTATGCTTAAGATTCTTATTTTTGCGGCAATTAATAGATATCAATCAAAAAAGTCTATTTATTTGCATGAACATATTCAGAAACATTAAAGAACTTCCCGAATTTAAAAATGCCGTTATAACTATTGGCTCTTTTGATGGCGTTCATACAGGACACCAGAAAATATTGGCTAGGGTTAAGTCTTTGGCAGAAGAGTTGGATGGTGAAAGTATCGTGATTACCTTCTATCCGCACCCACGCCAAATAGTAGATCCAAGTGGACAAGAGCTGAGCATTCTAAATACATTAGATGAAAAACTAGCCTTACTAAAAAAGTTTGGCATCAAAAACGTCGTGGTTATTCCTTTTTCTTTTGAATTTTCGCGACAAGCGCCAAGAGAATACATTGAAAACTTTATTATCGCTTGTTTCCATCCAAAATATGTTGTCATTGGTTACGATCACCGCTTTGGCTTAAATAGAGGAGGTAACATCGAACTTCTCAAAGATTATGAAAAGCCGAATGGATTTAAAGTTGTAGAAATCCCTAAGCAAGAGATCGACGACATTACCATTAGCAGCACTAAAATAAGAAATGCCTTATTATCCGGAGATATTCAGGAAGCAAATCTTTTTTTAAATCAACCATATCTTCTTACAGGAAAAGTGGTCCACGGTGATAAAATAGGAAGTAAATTAGGTTATCCTACAGCCAACCTACAAATTGAAGAAAAAGAAAAATTAATTCCAACAGAAGGTGTGTATGCTGTCTCCATTGAAATAGATGAAATGCATTTCGAAGGCATGATGTATATTGGAAAAAGACCGACTGTCACTAATCAAACAAATGTTGGAATCGAAATCAATATCTTCGATTTTAATCAGAATATTTATGATAAAACGATCAGAATTCACATTTTGAAGTATTTGAGAAGTGATATTCGTTTCAATAATCTAGAAGAATTAAAAGATCAGCTAAAAATAGATGAAAAAAATGCTCAGATCGCTCTTGAATCAATCAACAACGATACACCTAGAAAGGCTAAGGTAACGATTGCCATTTTAAATTATAATGGTTCAGAATTGCTTGAATCCTATCTGCCAATGATAGAGTATAGCACTGCAAAGTACGAAGCTGACGTCATGGTCATAGACAATAAATCAGATGATCTTTCTGTGGATTATTTAAAGGAGTGGCATCCAGAAATTAATGTCATTGAGCTGACAAAAAATTATGGCTTTGCAGGTGGATACAATAAGGGACTCAAAGATGTAAATACTGATTATATTGTAATCATCAATTCTGATGTCTTAGTTACCGAAAATTGGCTTGACCCTATCATCGATGCCATGGAAGCTGACCAAAAACTAGGTATTGTACAGCCTATGATACTTTCGCTAGAAGAAAAATCAAAATTTGAATACGCAGGTGCTGCGGGAGGATTCATTGATTATTTTGGGTATCCATTTTGTCGTGGGCGAATCTTTGACACAGTTGAACCAAATAATAACCAATATAATACAGACACAGAAATATTTTGGGCAAGTGGCGCTACAATGGTTTGTAAGACATCATTGTTTAAAGGCTTGGGTGGATTTGATGCTAGTTTTTTTGCACAT
>JBGSOH010000511.1:0-3459 GCA_041739205.1 Saprospiraceae bacterium | reverse complement strand
CACGTGAGTATGTCTTTTCTCAATCCTGGTGACGAAGTATTAGTACCAAATCCTGGCTACCCATCATATGGTATGTGTACAAAACTAGCAGGTGGCATTGCGGTGGATATGCCATTATTAGAAGATTTAGGCTGGAAACCTGATCTTGATGCACTCGAAAAACGTGATTTGAGCAAGGTAAAACTGATGTGGATAAATTATCCCAATATGCCTACAGGTGCAAAAGCAGATCTTGATTTTTTTGAGAAATTAGTACATTTTGCTAAAAAACATCAAATTCTCATTTGCCATGACAATCCATATGCTTTTATACTGAATGACCATCCGCTTAGTATTTTTAATGTCGCTGGAGCAGAAGAATGTGCGATCGAACTAGTATCTCTTAGCAAATGTTACAACATGGCAGGATGGCGTGTAGGTGCAGTTGTGGGTGCAAAACCGTATATAGATACTATCATGACATTCAAAAGTAATATGGATTCTGGTATGTTCAAACCCATTCAAGAAGCGGCCACAGTTGCCCTCTATCTTGGTCAAGATTGGATTAATACTTTAAATGACCAATATGCTGTTCGTAAAAAAGCGGCTTGTGATATCATGACGTTATTAGGTTGTAGTTTCCAAGAAGACGGAGCCGGCCTATTTGTTTGGGGAAAAATTCCCAAAAAAGCAGGTGATTCTGAAGCTTTGGCAAATAAAATATTGTACGAAACAAGAGTATTCATCACACCCGGACATATATTTGGTTCTCAAGGAGATCAATACCTTCGTATTTCGTTGTGCAGTCCCGTGGAAGATATGTTAGCAGCCTTATATAGGATTCAAACTGGTTTTGTAAATCTCGGATTATGAAGATAACAGTCATAGGTTTAGGATTGATAGGTGGCTCGATTGCCAAAGATTTAAAATCCCAACTCAACGTAAAAGTTTATGGTGTAGATGCTTCTGAATCTCATCAAAAACTAGCATTTGATCATGGTTTGGTCCACGAGATAGTTACGCTCGAAGATGGACTAAAATTGGCAGACATTGTGATATTGGCCATTCCTGTGGATAAAATCGAAGGTATATTGCCCAATATTTTAGATCAAATAGACGAAAAATCTACAGTCATCGATGTAGGATCTACCAAAAGTGATATTTGTAGAGCAATCTCATTGCATCCACGAAGAAGTAGATTTGTAGCTGCTCATCCATTGGCAGGAACTGAATTTTCAGGACCAACAGCTGCGCTAAAAGGTCTTTTTCAAAATAAAAAAAACATCATTACAGAACCAGAGAAATCTGATGCAGATGCCTTAGAGTCTGCACTTCGAGTATTCGAAAGCCTAGGAATGGTGACTTCTTTTATGACGGCAGAAGAACACGATAAACATTTGGCCTATGTTTCGCATTTGTCACATGTGAGTTCGTTTATGTTAGGTCTGACAGTCCTAGATATCGAAAAAGATGAAAAACAAATATTCGACCTTGCAAGCACAGGATTTGAGAGTACCGTTAGACTAGCAAAAAGCAACCCGAAAACATGGTCTGCTATCTTTGGTAAAAATAAAAAATATCTCCTAGAAGCATTGGACAGCTATATCGTTCATTTAGAAAATTTCAGACATCATATCAGGGAAAACGATATTGAAGAAACTGAAAAATTGATGATCAGAAGTAATGACATAAAAAGAATATTGAAGTAAAAATCATAAGTGTAATTTTAATAAGAATCTAAAAATGATTGTGTTATGGTAAATTTATTTGAAAACCAAAAGAAACCAATTCTCATCGCAGGTCCGTGTAGCGCGGAGACTGAAGAGCAAGTGATCGAAACAGCAGTAAGACTTGCCAAGACAGGAAAAATTGACGTATTGAGAGCAGGTATTTGGAAACCACGTACTCGCCCTGGTGCTTTCGAAGGCATCGGTGCCAAAGGTCTGCCTTGGTTACAAAAAGCCAAGGAACTCACAGGACTACCGATAGCAGTAGAAGTTGCAAAGACATCACATGTAGAATTATGTCTTGAGTTCGGTGTTGATATCCTTTGGATCGGAGCTAGAACTACGGTCAATCCATTTGCTGTCCAAGAAATAGCCGATGCATTGAGAGGAATTGACATTCCAGTTTTGCTAAAAAATCCGATCAATCCAGACCTAGCACTTTGGTTAGGTGGTATGGAACGTCTTCAGAAAGTGGGACTGACAAAGTTAGGTGCCATTCATAGAGGGTTTTCATCAGCTGGCGAAAAAATCTATCGTAATAGACCTCAATGGCAGATAGCCATAGATTTCAAAACTGCTATGCCTGAGATACCTATGATCAATGACCCAAGCCACATTACTGGCAGACGAGATCTCCTTCATAAAGTAGCACAAAAAGCAATGGATCTTAATTTTGATGGATTGATGATCGAGTCACACATCACACCTGATACCGCATGGAGTGATGCCGCACAACAGATAACGCCCGAAGTCTATGGACAGTTAATTAGTGATCTCATCATCCGCGAATATGACCCTAAAGATCTCAAGGAGAAGACAAAACTCGATCGTCTACGGAAAGAAATAGACATGATAGACGAAGAAATCATGGGCATCCTAGCTTCTAGAATGAAAATAGCACGAGAGATAGGTTTGTACAAAAAAGAGAATAATATGACCATCCTACAGAGTGAAAGATGGAAAGAAGTATTGTCTAAGTTTGTAGAACGTGGTACACAAAATGGACTAAGTGAAGAATTTATCACCCGTGTCATTAAATCTATCCACGATGAAAGTATAGAGCAACAAGAAAAAATCATGGAAGGCGATTAAGCCAAAGTAATTTTTTGAGTAGGAATACAAATTATTTGGATATTATACCAAAAGTTATAACTTAGAGTGTAATTAAAGCAATAAAAAATGGATGAAAGACCTTGGCTAAAGCATTATCCTCCGGGAATTCCTGCTAACATAGATGCAAATCAATACGAAACATTGGTTGATTTTCTTAAGGAATGTTTTCAAAAGTACAGTGCAAACTATGCATTCGAATGTATGGGCGTGAAACTTACTTATAAGCAAACGGATCATCTATCAAGCCAATTTGCTGCATATTTGCATTCAAGAGGTCTTAACCCTGGAGACCGTATCGCCATTATGATGCCAAATTGTTTGCAGTACCCGATTGCTGTTTTTGGAGCTCTAAAAGCTGGTTTGATCATAGTCAATACGAATCCTCTTTACACACCAAGGGAAATGTTGTATCAGTTTAATGATAGTGGTGTAAACTCCATCATTATTATGGAAAACTTTGCTTCAAATCTTGAATCCATCATTGGAAAAACCAAGATTAATACTGTCATTATCACTAGCGTAGGTGAGATGTTGGGAAGTATAAAAGGCACATTGGTCAATATTGTAGTCCGTCATGTCAAAAGAATGGTTCCAAAGTATAATTTAGTAAATACAGTCAACTTCCAACATGCAATCAATG
>JBGSOH010000497.1:0-3335 GCA_041739205.1 Saprospiraceae bacterium | reverse complement strand
AGATATTATAAATAATGCAAATATGATGCCACGTTTTTATTTAATGGGCTTCCAAATTCATTTGGAAGTATAATCATGTTTGCAATCACAGATTGCAATACCAATAGAGAATACCTATTGCTTCACAAATTTCAGCGTCTTTACTTTTTGGTCCATGGCTATTCTTACGAAGTACGAACCAGGTGTAAAGGCTTGAGTATTTATTTGAATCTCATGCGCTCCTGTGGACAAGGTCTTATTTGCGATGACTTCTATTTGCGATCCGATAGCATCAAATATGGTGACGTTCACGTGTTTTCCTGTATTGACGAAGTTCAGAAAGGTGTATTGATGGCAAGGATTGGGTGCGACATTGGCTTGGATGATTACTTGGGTCTCATCCGTAGCACTTGGCGCCGAACAGTCTTTTATAAATGGTATCTTTTGAAAATCATCAAATAAAACTTCTCTGACTGCTTCTTCTTTGGCACCTAACCAATCTATTAACAAACTTGCATATACGGATCTGAAGTCAAACTGCATAGGCACACCTTCTTGTGCGGCAATGTCTGCACTGATTTCTGGATTTTCGCCATAGACACCTTGATTGACACAATTGCCAAAAACAATCAATGGTGCCGCTGTTCCATGGTCTGTCCCATAACTATTATTGGCTCTGATCTGACGACCAAATTCTGAGAATGTCATGCCCACTACCCTTTCTTGTATGCCCAAAGATGCACAATCATCCATAAATGCTGTTACAGCGTCTGAAACATTAGTCAAAAGTGTAGCATGGTCACCATTCAAAGTATCATCTATCATGACTTGATTGGCGTGGGTATCAAATCCACCAAGAGAAACCACATAAATTTTGGTACGAAGTCCGCCTGAAATCAGTTGAGCTACGACTTTTAATTGGTCTGCGAGTCTATTACCTTCTGGATAGGTTGAGATATTATTTCCTTTATCAAATGATTCTAAAACATTGACAGCGTAGGCATTAGATTGTTTGATGGTTGTTTTAATAAAATCCAATTCCATACCATAACAGGTCGTATCATTGGTAGCAGCTACAGTTTCAGTTACTAATTTTACGGTGGTTTCATTGACCAAAGAATAACTAAAATTCCCTATAGGGCCTTGGCAAGTTTCGGAAACTACGGCACCAAGAGTGATGGCAAATGGATCAGGATTTTCTTCATTGGGATAACCCACTGGATAGCCAGGATATTGTTGGTCTAAATACCTTCCTATCCATCCTGTAGACAAAAACTCATCGGATGCTGATGCTGAAGTCCATATATCTGTCGATCTGAAGTGTGATCTATTTTGATTGGGATAACCTACAGATTGGACCACTGCCATCTTGCCATCATTATACAAACGATACAAGCCACTCATGGATGGGTGCAAAGCTGTTTTATCTACCATTTTCAATAACGATGACTCAGGAAGTACAAGTGTAGGTCTTACTGCACTCAAACCTTGGAATTGATCCACGGGAATCACCATATTGAGTCCATCATTTCCACCATTGAGCTGGATGATTACCAAAACGCGATCATCATCATTGTTAATGAGATTAAACAAAGAAGACTTAGCAAAAGCGGATACTTCCATTCCACCCAATAATATAGGAAGAGACATCAATGAACCTGACTGTAAAAATTGTCTACGTTGCATCTTTATTTTTTTATTAAGTTGTTGAATATGAGTTAATAAATAGATGGATTAACTCAAATGATATTCTGGCATTCGCATCATGTAAACAAGCAAACTTCTAACCCTATTCAGTACTGCTTGACGTTTACCGACATTGCTCGGATCTGCTTTATAGGCGTTGTACACATCAATCCAAGTTTGTTCATTCAATCCTAGCAAAAATTCACTTTTTAGTATGGTAAATTGATTATCTGCAACAGGTTTTGCATGTACGATGATACCAAAAGACTGAATCACTTCATCTACATTTATCGGATTTGCAAACTTATCTAACGTTGGTAATGGATCGATTAGAAAACGATATTGTCCGAATGGCACACCTTCTGATGCAATCGCAACATTATAATTCTGTCTTGCCGGAAGTGAAGTGGCATTGAGCCACAAACGATAATAAGAAGGCGCTTGATAATAAGCTTGCCATCCAGCTACAGACGGTGCTTGAAAAATAGCCATTTGCATAGCAAAAGATGATTGATATAAGGTGCTCAATACTCTTTGCTTCAATGCTGCATCCGGCGGAAAGACAATATTAAACTGATTGATCGGATTGATCAGAAAGTCCACAGGATTTTTGATCATGCCGCCGATGACACACTCGTCATAAAAGTATTCGCTGGACAATAATGCTTTGATCGCTGGCACAAGATTGTAGTCATTTTCTCTAATCAATGCTGCCATTGGCTCGATGATTTGAGATTCTATATTTTCATCGATATTAAAATAAACAAACCATTTGTACAACTTTCTAGCTATAAAAAGGGACACTTCTTCTTTTGTAAAAATAATGTCTATCAGATTTTTATATTCTTCATCGCCCGCATTATTGATGACCACATTGCCAAATCTGTGTGATAAAGTCTTGGTGGTAGTATCATGTCTATTCAAACGAAATTCAGATCTGATGGGAAGATTATTTCTAACATCAATCCAACCAGTGAGACATTTTGCTACTTCTTTTACATCCTCTTCAGTAAAGGTTGTATAATCTCCCGGTCCTACTTGATCACCTTTTCCGAGGCTAAATAATTCCATCAACTCTCTAGCATAATTTTCATTGGGCGCTTGTCGAGTATTATCTCTACCATTTAGATAATTGAGCATCGCTGGATCAATGGTAATATCTTTGGTCAGTTGTTTAAAATTGCCCAACGCTTGTGATCTTAGCAAAGCTATATATTTGTATGAATATCTTGGGTCATTGATATCTGCCGTGACAAAGTGATTGTGCCAGAAAAGCGTCATTTTCTCACGAATATTCGGCCTACTATTGATCATTTGTTCAAATGACCATGTACGAAGTGACGTCGTTCTATATCCATTCACATTACCAGTTGCACCCTTATCAACCCAAGTATCTCCTATGGGCACATCAGGGTCAAGATCATAATTGATGTTAATAGGTGGTGCTGGCTCTGGCAAAACTTCAAAAAGTCGCTCGATGCATTGACTCAAAGTAAGATTACCGAAAGCATTTATGTTTTCCCAATTGGCGCCAAAAGTCGTTCTTCTTAATAGATGAGCGGCAAGATGATTAGACCAAGGACCTGAATATTTGTCAAATAATGCCATAAAAGTTGTTTTTATGATTGTTAAGAACCGAAAACTGAAGTTAGACCTTCGAAACACAAAAG
>JBGSOH010000492.1:0-6953 GCA_041739205.1 Saprospiraceae bacterium | reverse complement strand
AAGACCCTCTAAGTGTCAAATTCGCTGCCTAACCAAATGTTAAAATTTATATCGCAGACCTGTAGCTACTCCGAAAGTATTAAAATTTTGCTTTAAAGCATAGTCCCCTACGGTCATACTTTCTGTCTGCAATCTTACGTGTGGCTCTAATACAAAGTCGATATTAGATGTAAGATGATAAGCCAAACTGATACCACTATAAACACTCAATCCAAGCTGAGTTTTGTATATAACCTCAGCATTTTCCTTGCCTGAGGTGAATTCTATTGGTGTATTACCATTCTCTCCTACCATCATTCCACGCTGGCTAAATCCAAGATTTACATATACGCCTGCTGTAGCAGAAAGGCTCAAATGTCTGTTTGCCAATAAAGTAAATCTAGCTATAACTGGAATATCAAATGATCTGAATTTATTGAAAACTTTTAGTTTTTCTGTACCTGGCACGACTACGATTTCTTCCGTAATGATACTATCTACGATTTTTCCATTTTCGTACACATAATCTTTGATGGTAATCAATCTTGTCTGGTTGGACTCTGGATCTGTATATTCAAATTTTTCATTTATTTGACTATAATTAAAGCCTGTATGAAGATTCCATCTATAACTTAGGTTATAACCAAATCTTGCACCCAAAGAATAAGAATACATTGACTTCTCTGTCTGATTTCTCATATCTAAATAACCTTGAGATTCTCCACCATTAGGCTCTAGTACTTTACTTGCATAATCATTTGAAAAATATACATCTAAACTTTTGTCTTTCGCATCAAAAACAAATGGGCATGCTTTGGCTGGTTTGCTATTTTGTTTGAATGGCGTAGCGTATTTAATCCTGCGTTGTACAGGAAATTTTGTATTTCTAAGCTTATTACTGATAGCTTCCACGTAGACAGGCGCTCTATATTCCATGGAAACATTTTCTTGGTCCAAATCTTTCGTTTGTTCAATATCCAAAGCATTAGCAGATACTGGCAATACAACATTAGTTTCTTCTGTGTTTAAAGTATTTGATCTTGTATTGAAATTACGGTTTAAATTTGATTGAACAGATCCGTTAGTAGCTGAAGCTATTTCATTAATTTCAGATGTATTATTAATAGGTGTATTCAGTGACGGACTCTCTAATTGATCTATAGAAGATATTTCGTAATTTTGAATTTCTGAAGTATTTAGATTTTGTACAATAGAAGTTGGGTTTTGGATATTTGAATTGTGTTTAGTAGTGGTGGTAGCCTCTGGCATTGTGTACCATGAAACCAAAATGACACCTACTAATACTAGTATTCCAAAAGAAATAAACATAATCGGAACGAGTGGTCTCAACTGCTTCTTTGGTTGTGGCAATCTGGAAGCAATATTCTCCCATGAACCCGAAGGCACATCGACTGTATGATGCTCTAATTTATTTCTGAATATTTTGTCAAGTTGGTTCATATTGCGACTTTGTACAATTCATGGACTTTATCTTGAAGAATTCTACGGGCTTTGACCAATTGTGATCTCGACGTGGACTCTTCAATGTTTAATAACTCACTGATCTCTTTGTGTGTGTATCCTTCTATAGCAAACAAATTAAATACCATTTTATATCCGTCAGGAAGTGAAGATATAAGTTTTACCAACTCTTCTTCAGATAGTAAAGAAAATATTTCTGGTCCTGCCGAATCTTCTTTAACATTTTCCAGACCTATATCTTCGTGACTGACCGATTTTTTGGTGTTGTTTTTAATGGCTGTGTTGATGATAATTTTCCTAATCCATCCTTCAAAAGAACCTACATGTTCATAATCCTTCATGTAGGTAAATACTTTGACGAAAGAATCTTGCAGTATATCTTCAGCTTCTTGTTTGTGGCGAGAGTAACGTAAACATACCGCCATCATCTTACCAGCATACATATTGAAAATATCTCTTTGGGCTATTCTATCTCCTTGGAGACAAGCCTTGATGAGATCCTTCTCAGTTCTGCCGTTAACTAATAATGGTGACATGCTATATGCTACATTTATGACTTTATGATGATTGTTTTAAAAACATCTCGATTATTACTTTTGGAATAACCATTATTCTTTGATTATTATTGCGTCGTCTATCTGTGGATCACCATCTCCATCATGATCATCTTGACCACGTTGTGGTGTTTTGCTGACCGTGATCTTGCCTTCGCTGAATGCGTCATAATCTCCGTCTGCATACTGACTTGCTTTAGAGAAAAAATCGTCTTTCGTATCCAATAATGAACCACCTGTGGTCAAGGTCTCATCTGCAAACTCTTTTTTTGGTTTTGCATCTTCTTCTGCCATAAACGCTTCTGCCTTTTCTACCGTCTCATCAAATTTTTTACCAATAGCATCTGCAACTTCTTTTGCTTTTTCAGCAAATACATCCTTGGCATCACCGATTTTGTCCCATGCTTTATCTGATGCATCTAAGACTTTTGCACCTACTTTCTCAGATATTTCACCTGCTTTTTCTAACACAACTTCGCCTTTCTCCATTACTTTGGCTCCTACTTCTTCCGCTAAGTGTCCCGCTTTTTGGACCATTTCGTTTTCACCTATTTTGGTTATTACGTCATTTGCTTTGTCTAGCGTCTTATCTATGAAACTAGTTTGTGCAGGCTCTACCACAGGACTTATTTCTTCTTTAATAGTTTCTGCTGTGGATACTACAAACTCTTCCGCTTCATCTACGGCTTCAGGGATTGTAGGAAGATCAGCTACTGAACTTATATTTGGGAAATCAACATCGGGTGTAGATTGTAATAGCGCATTCACTTTATCTTCGGTGGTTTCTACTACTACATTGACATCTTCTTTGATGGTTTCGGCTGCTACTTCACTTGCATCAGCTACTTCTTCTGCTTTATCTTTAGTTTTGTCCCATACATTATCAGCCATATCTTCTAGCTTGTCGACTGCCGTACTAGCAGCTTCTTTTGTTTGCTCAAAAGCACTTTCTGCTTTATCTGCTACATCGCTAGCCACTTCTTTAGTTTTGTCCCAAACTACCTCAGCTGTAGACTCTACTTTTTCCATCGCTGCATTTGCTTTTTCTATGACTGTCTCTCTCAGACCTGAAGTTTTGTCAGAAATATCACTTACGGTTTCTTTGGCTGCTTCCGCTAAATCTCCAGCTTTTTCTTTGGTATATTCTACAGTTTTTTCTACTGCCGATTTAGCTACAGATTCAGTGGTAAAAAACAATCTTTTTAAAGAACCTAAAAAACTCATAATGTTGTTAATTTTGGATGTAAGATATTTGACGTAAAATTAAGGTATTTTACTTTACAAAAGATAATGTAAGGGTACTTATTTTCAAGGATATACACATATTTATACCAAAATCCCATTTTTATGACGTTTATATTGAAATACTTGGTGTAAATTTGCCACTTTTCGAGCGATTACCGACGGAGGTATCCATAAAATCAGAAGATTGAGTAGTTTAAAATCGTTTTTTAAAGACACTGTTATTTATGGTATTGCTGCGGTATTGCCAAGGGTAATCAGCATCGCAATAGTTCCTGTACTTACTGCGGTTTTGGCCAAAGATGAATTTTCCGATCAAACCACTTGGTATGTTTACGCCGCTTTTATCAATGTATTGTTGACACTAGGCATGGAAACTGCATTTTTTAGATTCTACACCACAGAAAAAAACAAAGAGAACGTTCTATCATCTTCATTTAGTCTATTGATATTCAGCAGTCTATCATTTGCATTGATAGGGACTTTATTATCAAAATATTTTTCTCCATCCTTAGGATTTTCAGATCCGTTGTTTATACAAATCTTGGTGTGGACGACTGCATTGGACACTTTGGTAGTCATACCGTTTGCATTATTACGGGTGAGCAATAGGCCAATAAAATTTATGGTCATCAAATTACTCAATGTGTTAATCTATTTCTTGCTGACGTCTTTCTTTTTGCTTTTACTGCCCAAATATGCGGTTAGCAATAGCGAATTATTACATAATTTTGGCATAAATATTCCTTACAAACCTAGTGTATTTCACATTATTATTTCTAATCTTTTTGCCAGTTTTATAACCCTTTTGCTACTTGCTCCTGAAATATTCAAAATTAAATGGTCACTAGATAAAGAATTGATCCATAGAATGTTACGATATTCCATGCCGATCATGATAGGTGGCATTGCTTATGCTATAAATGAAAATATAGATAAACTCATCATCCAAAAACTGATGGACAAGGAATCAAATGGTGTGTATGCTGCTTGTTATAAATTGAGTGTATTAATGACCTTGTACATCACAGCGTTCAGAATGGGTGCCGAACCATTCTTTTTCAACCAAGCTGCTTCTGCAGATGCCAAACAAAAATACAGTAAGATCATGACTTGGTTTGTCATTTTGGGATGTCTTTTTATGGTATTTGTAGTAGGTTTCCTAGATATTTTTGCAAGCCTTTTTATACGTAAAGATGAATATCTCCCTGGTTTAGTAATAGTACCTGTCATCTTACTAGCCAATCTATTCTCTGGCATATACAACAATCTTGCTATCTGGTACAAACTGACCGACAAAACAAAATTTGGAATGTATATCAGCATCTTGGGCGCATTATTGACCGTCGTCTTTTTATTGATATTTGTACCCATGTTTGGCATTATGGGTGGCGCATGGGCTACGCTACTGACTTATGTGACGATGGCTTCCCTATCGTATTTTTTGGGTAGAAAATACTATCCTGTGGATTATGAAATTAATAAATTGGTATTTTACATCGTAATCTCTGCTGGATTATGTTTTGTGAGCTTTGTATTATTTCGGGAAAACTATTATGTCAGTATCGCCAATGTCATCATCTTGCTAAGTGCTGTGTTTTTAATGGAAATAGGTCGGTTGTCAAATATTAAGACTTTTTTGAAAGCACCCTAACAATCCGAACAGCGAGCTAACTGCTACGAGCTACGAGCTACAAGCTACGAACTTAAAACTAGATATGTACCTAACCATTAAGAAATTATGGACATTAAGATTTTAATATTACATCACCCAATCACTGATCACGATATCACAAGAAAACTAAGCACCCGATCACTCATCACAAAATCACAAGATAACTAAGCACCCGATCACGGATCACCATATCACGAGTTAACTGAGCACCCGATCACAAATCAAAAAACACAAGATCACTCAATTTTCAAAATCTTATGTCTTTCAGTTACGTATTTATTTTGTATTTCAAAAATATAGAGACCGTTAGATAATCCGCTGATATCTACCTGTCCGTCTGTGGTGGTTACCGTTTTGATGACTTGACTATTTATATTCTGAATGCGGACATTTGCTTCTTCTTGTAGGCCTTGGATATGGATGATGCTGTTTGTTGGGTTGGGATAGATTTTTAGTTGATTAATATTTGTGGCGATATCCTTAGTACTGCTGATTATATTCATTTTTTGGCCATCTAGCATGATCCAACTAAACCATCTTACATTTGGGTCTGCCCAAGCAAATTGACCTATGTACAATAATAAATCACCATTTTCCATCATGGTTGCATACTCTATTCGGAAATGATCTTCCAAACCTTCTACTTCTATTTTTTTGATTCTTTGTATGGTGTCTCCATCTCTTATATATACTTCAAAAAATGTAGGCTCATCCAACTTATTCTGTCTTGATTGGGTTACCAAAATTCGTTTATTTACCTCATCTATCATCGGATAAAGCCACCCATAGGAAATGCCAGTATCTAATCCTGGACGCAAGGTATAGCTCATTTTATCGATCAAATTGCCATCTGAGTCAAACAGATGAAAATTGAATTGTAAAGTTCTCAAAGTAGGACTTTCGTATGAAGTTGTTATTAATGAATATCCATTTTCAACAGTATTTAGTGCAAAAGTTGTAATAGTATCAGTAAAGTGCTGTGTGATATCCACCGACTTTATCAATGACAAATTCGCATCCAATTTTATTAGCTTAATTTCTTTGTCTTGCCAGCTATTTTCTTCAGATGCTACACAAACATTGATACCCCCAATTTCATTATTATGAAATACAAATTCACTCAAATAATAAGGGGTAATTATTTCAAAAGTATCAGATTCAACAATATGTCCAAAAACATCTAACTTATTATCAATGATACCCAATTGATTTGACCAAGCACTTAAACTTCTCTGTATATAACCAATGTCAGATTTTAAAAACCAAGGATTATTTGATGTGGTTATAGAAGGACTACTATTAATGGACCTAAATTGTGGTAATGTAATGTCGGATTTATCCACATAGTTGCTATCTATAACGACTCCATTTTTAAGTTCTAGGACTATATGAGCAGGAAAACAATCATACCATTCTGAACCGAATGATTTAGCTTCATCAAATAGGGTCACTACCAACTTATCATCCACCATTTGAGGTTGACTTATCACTTTTCTTTGCAGATAATTTCTATAAAGCCTTTGGGTTTCCCAATACTGTATTCCTGTAGATTTATTTAGTTTTTTGATTGTATATCCGCTATATCCAAAAATTAAACCATTCTCTATTACATTATGCCTAAAATTCATAAACACATAAATGGTATCTGCGTCAACTATGGGTGGTACTCTGTAATCAAACCATTGATTATCATCTGTAAGGTTGTTCATCCATGTAAGGCTTCCCCATTTATTTTCACTTCCTTGAAACTTTAATGGTAAATTTTCTTGCCCACTTACAATAAAGAAAGACAGTAATAGTGAAATCAGTATGGTTAAAGTTTTCATTTGTTTGTATTTAAAAAATTGAGCAAATAGATTGGCTTAAAAAAATAATAAAGTTCTTAGTACATGACAAAAAAACAAAAAGCCATTCGTAAATGTTTGATTAATAGACAATTAAAACATAATTCACGATGGCTTCAGGCAAAAGTAATAATTTTGCCTGGGAATTGTATCAGAACCTACCAACATTAACAAAAC
>JBGSOH010000491.1:0-3246 GCA_041739205.1 Saprospiraceae bacterium | reverse complement strand
GCGTGTCCAACTTTTATTTTTTTGACTCCAAGTCCGTGTTTTATCTTAAATCGTAGTTTGTTGACTACGTCAAAAGATGTCCAATCTAAGGGTTTATCTATGAGTAAAACTTGCCCTAACTGGAAATCTACGTCTTCTGGTTTGGTAGATTTTGTGATGATTTGATTAGTGGAGATAAACATAAGCAATACCGGCTATCCCGACGATTAAACAGTAATAAGCGAAATATTTGAGTTGGCTATTTTTTACAATTTTGATCATCCATGTACAAGCAAAAATTCCTGTAATCAATGAAACTATAAAACCTACTGCAAGCGCTGATAGAGACGTAGTATCAGATGTCAAATCACCATCCAATAAATCCTTTGCCATTTTACCAAAAATAAGCGGAACCACCATTAGAAAGGAAAATCTAGCGGCTTTAGCTCTATCAATACCTAAAATTACACTTGTAGCAATCGTTGCTCCTGATCTACTTATACCTGGGAGTATAGCTATGGCTTGCGCAATTCCTACTTTAACAGCACTTGTATAGGTAACATCATCAGATGAAGGTTTAGCTCGGTCGGCTACAAAAAGTAATAAAGCCGTCAATAATAGCATACAGCAAACCAACAGGATATTCTGACTAAAGAGTGCCTCTAGTTGTTTTTCAAGAAGCAGACCAACAGCAGCAGCTGGTATCATGGAGAATATTATTTTGTACACAAATGACTTTTCTTCATTGTGTCCTTTGCTAAAAAACTTAGTTATGATCTCTAAAATATCTTTTCTAAATACAAATACTGTTGCTAGGGCAGTTCCAAAATGTAGGACAACGGTCATCAGGAAACTATCTTGTGGCAAAGCATCATCTCCCAATATATACTTCGCTAATTCTAGATGACCACTACTGCTTACAGGCAAAAACTCCGTAAGGCCTTGGACGATCCCAAGTATTATGGCATTAATGATATCACTCATAAATGATGTGCTATTTTAATCTTGTGAATTCCTTTAAAGGAAAAAAGAAGAATATGTAAAAACAAATTATTTCTTTGCGAAAATGGCATACACATTAACCAATAATCCAAGGATAATAACTATTGGTGCTAATGTAATCCTTCTTGGACTATAGATAAGCGATTCGTCCCATTCATTAGGATCTGGCTGATGACCACCTGACATTAACGCCAAACCTAAGAACATTAATCCTAAACCGATTAATATCAAAATATAGTTTTTCTTACCAAAAAGCAAATTGTCGTCGTAGCTCTGTTTTACAGAAATGCTACCATCCGCAATACCTTCAGAAACGGTATCTACTCTCCTACTATAACCTTTATCCTTTGCCATTATTTAAATTTTAATTGCAAAAATACAACATAAAAAATTATATATGTTAATTTGTGGCGATATAATCTTCAAAAAAAGGTAAATTTATTGATTCATCAAATTATTAACAGTATATTTGTCTATCATTAAAGTTTTGGAAATGAAGTGGATATATATTATAGAACACAAACTTAAAGCAGCTCTTTGTTTAGGTATAATTCTTTTTGTGGTGCTATGGAATAACATTGGCGAAAGCAATAAAATGATTAAACTCGGAGAATCATTTAATACCATTTATAATGATAGGCTAATGGCAGAGAACTATATTTTTAAAATGTCAAAATTATTACACCAAGGTCAATTATTAATATCAGAAACTATGGAAAGTAACGAGACAAAAGATATTGATGTACAATTCGTGACAACATTAAATCAACTGCGACCAATAATAGGTTTGTACGAAGAGACCGTCCTAACACCAAAAGAATCAGTTCTATTTGCTACTTTAAAAAATAATATTGCACAATTAGAAAAAGAAATTGTCTCTATTTCCACTCATAAAATTTCTTACGTAAAAGGTAAAAATAGCATTTTGCACATGAATTCAATTCTTGAAAATTCGTTGACGACATTGTCTGCTATGTCAGAAATACAAGTTGTCGTGGGTAAAGAAATCAGAGAACAGTCAGAAGCAAGCATAAAAAGCAGTGTCATTAGCTCACAATTTGAAGTAGCTTTGTTAGTGGTTATTGCATTAATTATCCAAGCTTTGATTTTTGCATCCAAAACTGTACAAACAAAGTTTCACCAACAAAGCCATTTGAATTAACAAGATAGTTTATCCAATTATTTGGTTTTCAAATAGTTAAAGCCTTAAGAATTATTATTACTATCTACCTTCCTTTTGTAAAAATTGGTTAATTATGGAATTAGTGGTAAAAAACTGGATAATGAAAGCGGCTAAAAAACTAATACCTATGGTGAGAATTACATATTGCCACTGAATAATCTCTGCAAAAATACTTTGACTTTGAATTAAATATCCACAAAGCAAACCTACAAATATAATCACTGCCACAACTGCTTTTGATGACATGCTAAATGCTGCACGGAGATACGGTTTTTTGATAAAAGAATTTTCAGCGCCTACCATTTGCATGGTTTTGATCTGTTTGATATCGCTGTATAATGTCAATTTTACGGTATTAAAGATAATAGCAAGAGCCAAAACTACAAAACATAAAGCTAAGATCAGAATCCCAAAAGAGACCTTCTGAAGGTTAGTTTTGACTAAATCTACACTATCATTTTCGTAATAAAGTCCAACGACGCCTTTTTCGAGTTCGACTTTAGATTTAATTTCTTTGATTAAGTCTTCACTATAAAACTTATTATTCAGATTAAACTTAATCAAGTCTTTGAAAGGATTGTCTTCTGCCACTTGTGAGATATTCAACTCTTGCGACATCATTGCCAAAGCATCTTCTTTAGGTACAAAACTGACCGAAGATGGAATGACTCCTTCATATCCAGCAATTATTTTTTTTATACTTTCGATTTCACCTGAAGGTAGTTTATTTTCTAGTTCTACCAGAATGTTGATATTTTCCTTTACAATGTCTGTAATATTATTGGAATGAAAAAATATCAACAAAAACAATGCGATCAATATCAGCACTATTGAAGTGGACATTGTGGCATAAAACTGAGTTGGTTTTTGATTTTTTGACATATTCATTTACAATTCAACTACAAAGATACACATTACTTCTGATATATTTATAAAATTAATCTTAGTACATGACAAAAAAACAAAAAGCCATTCGTAAATGTTTGATTAATAGACAATTAAAACATAATTCACGATGGCTTCAGGCAAAAGTAATAATTTTGCCTGGGAATTGTATCAGAACCTACCAACATTAACAAAAC
>JBGSOH010000448.1:0-9524 GCA_041739205.1 Saprospiraceae bacterium | reverse complement strand
GGATAATGTGATGATACTCGGACAGCGTCTTGGAGAGCTGTGTGGACACGGGCCTGTGCTAGAGCAAGATATAGCTATGACCAATATATCTTTGGACTTGATTGGTGAAGCGCGAAATTACTATCAGTATCTAGCTGAGATCGAAGGTGGTCATGAAGACGATTACCCAATGAAACGTGACATCCGATCATTTAAAAACGTCATTCTTGTGGAGCGTCCGAATGGTCATTGGGGAGATACCATTATGAGACAATTTATGTTTGATTGTTTTCATTATTACTTACTGGAAGGACTTACAACTTCCACAGACCAAAGATTGAGTAGTATTGCTAAAAAAAGTATTAAGGAAGCAAGTTATCATTTGTCTTTTTCTAGTGAATGGGTCATTAGGCTTGGCGATGGCACAGACGAGAGCCATCAAAAAATGCAGGTGTCACTGAATGATGCAATGCCGTATTTTGAAGAAATGTTTTTGCCAGCAGAGTTTGAATTAGAATGTCAATCAACTGGAATTGCACCAGATTTGAGTGTAATAAGAAAGTCAGCTTATCACAAATTTGAAGAAACAATTCATACAGCTACCTTATCGTTGCCTGAGAATAAAGCCTTCCAAAAAGGTGGAAAAACAGGTTTGCATAGCGAGCATTTAGGTTATATTTTGGCAGAGTTACAGTTCATGCAGCGAGCATATCCTAATGCAGCTTGGTAAAGATGGTGCATTAATTGTTTTTTTAACTATGAAATAAGACAATTCCCAAAGGAAATGAAATAATTTAACGAATAGTAGCACACCGATGCAACTATAAGAAATAACTATGTGTCTTTATATCAAACATTCATGTAAACATTGGATACCCGGGAAATCGACGCAAAACTTATCAACGATTGTATTTTAGGCAAAAGAGATGCTCAGTTTTCTCTTTATAGGAAGTACAGCGGAGCTATGTATAATATTTGTCGTCGGATGATTACGGATGAAGCAGAAGCGGAAGACATTCTCCAAAATTCATTCATGGATGTCTTTACAAAACTGAAAATGTTTAAACATGAGTCTACACCAGGCGCTTGGATAAAAAGAATAGTGGTCAATAATTGCATCAATCACCTACGCAAACAAAAGCCAATTATCAAAGAATTGGATCAAAATACCGATTTTGTAGATGATCAAGGTGATGAAGGTGTGGAATATAATGTAACTTCAATCCGAAAGGCGATAGATTCATTACCAGAAGGATACAGAGTCGTTTTCAGTTTGTATGCCATAGAAGGTTATGACCATACCGAAATTTCAGAAATCTTAGAAATCACAGAATCCACATCAAAATCTCAGTATAGCAGAGCAAAGTCAAAACTCTACGAGATCCTAAGATCGAATGGTGGCTTGAATAGTATTTATAATTGAAAGTTTGTAATAAGAATATAAAATGAAGGATAAGTTAGAAAGTTTTATTACCGAAAATAGAGAAGGTTTTGACCCTTATCTTCCGGATAAAAATATCTGGTATCGGCTAGAAAATCAGCTAGATAAAAAGGATCAGACAAAGATGATTATGCTTTGGTCTACCAAGATTGCAGCTTTGTTTGTTGCTGTTCTAGTGTGTGGTATCGTTTTAGGTATTTCCATCAGCAAAAATAGCCAATCTGATCTCAATTATGCTAGCTCTCCAGCCTTACAAAAGTATCAGGAAACAGAACAATATTATCAACAACAAGTCAATCTTAAATTGGGTGAACTAAAGGATAGTAACACAATTTCCACTGTAGAAGCCGATCTTAAGCAATTGGACGAAATATATAATCAGTTGAGACAAGAAATGATTCAATCCAATTATACCAATACCGAAGTCATGATTAACGCCATGATTAAAAATCAAAAAACGAAAATAGAAATTTTAGAAAACATTTTATCAAAACAAAATAATGTAAGTTATGATACTGAAAAAATATCCATTTAAATCCATCTTATTGGTTGCCTTTTCCATATGTTGGTTTGGTCTATTCGCCAATACTAATACAGAAAAAATAGAATTGAATAAACGTGTGACGAAAGAATTTCCATCCAATGTGGCTACGACGCTAGATGTGAATAACGTTTACGGAAAGGTAACACTCAAGACATGGGACAGATCATTTGTACATATAGATGCCTTGGTGACAGTCAAAGCAAATTCTAAAAGCACTGCTCAAGAAAAACTAGATGAAATATCCATCATTCTGAAACAATCAGGAAATAATATTAGTGCATTGACTGAGATCTCATCATCTAATTCGTCTTGGTGGTCATCATGGTGGAGCGGAAGCAGTAATGTCAATATCGAGATTAATTATACCATCCAACTACCAGAAAATCTCAAAATAAACCTAGAAAATAGGTACGGTAATATTTATTTACCTGACTATAAAGGTAAGACAGGAATCATCCTAAAATATGGGAACTTAGAAGGCAAAAATATAGATAATGACCTTATGCTAGATTTGTCTTATGGTAAAGCCACTATGGGTTCTGTTGATAATATTATAGGAGATATTGCATACTCTGATTATAGAGGTGTCCATTCGAATAGTGTAAAAGTTACATCAAAATATTCTAAAGTTTATCTGGATGATGTAAAATCAGTGACAGCTACAAGTAAATATGATCAATATAAATTAGGAAATATAGGGACATTGACCATGACTGGAGCTTATGATGATGTACAAGTTTCTTCTCTCACAACTGGAACGGTAAACGCAAAATATTCTGGTATTGAGATTTTATCTTTGAGCAATTCTCTAAATATGGATATCAGTTATGGTAGTTTGGTAGTGAGTAACCTGAAGACTTCATTCAAAAACATGAATATAACTACTAGCTATGCACCCATCAAATTGCATGGTATGGTTGCAGCAAAAGTCATTGTAGATGGCAAATATTGTGATGTTAACACAGGATCAGATTTTATACAGAAATCTAAATCATCACAAGGAAGTAGCATCTCGTTGGTAGGTTATAAAATAAGCGAACGGACTAGTGCACAAATAAACATCACATCCAAATATGGTGACGTTATAATGAAGTAAAATAAAAAAGGGGCTTTCAAAGCCCCTTTTTTATTATTTATCTTTTCAGTATATATCTTACAGTTAACGCACCATATCCAGATCTAAATCTACCTAAAGAAACACCCGGATAGTCGTAAGAATCCGCTACAACAAATGTCGGAGCCCAATCTAGGCTAACATTTAAAGGTAATTCATCAAAAGCATAATCAAGACCTAACACGCCCGAAAGACCAAGTTCGTAATAACTATTATAACCAGAATATCCATAATCCCAAGTTGTAAATGAACCTCCAAATCCCCAATACCAAGATAACTTATCTACTGAAGATATAGGTGTATGATTTAAATAATATGCACCAGCTGCTAATCCTCCCCATCTTATACCACCAAAAATATCTACAGCCGCCTTTTCATTAAGAAAAGTTTTGTAGGATGCAATCAATCCATATCCAAGTTTACCACCAATTGCTGATTTATATTCTTGCGCTTGACTAACAGCCACAAACATAAACAACATTACAAGTGTTGAAAGTACTTTTGTTTTCATTTTAAATATTTTATATGGTTAATTAAAATGCAAATATATAACAGAAACTTGAGATGTATATCTTTTTTTTATGAACTGTGTTATTTAAATGCTTGAAATGCGGGATTTTATGATTTTCGCTTCTTTTTTGTTTTGTTTTTGTTCGTGGACTCAGG
Source organism: Saprospiraceae bacterium (assembly GCA_041739205.1). Lineage (GTDB taxonomy): Bacteria > Bacteroidota > Bacteroidia > Chitinophagales > Saprospiraceae > OLB9. The sequence continues at coordinate 5,780 of JBGSOH010000448.1, read as the reverse complement.
GTAATTACTGCCTAAGCCAAATCGTCCGCCAAACCCAAATGAAGTCAGACCAATCTTTCCTGTTCCGTTCGCACCTACTCTATATATTCCAACGTCAAATCCAAATTTATTTTTATTTCCAAATAACAAACCAAAGTTTCCACCCATATAACTCCAACCTTCTAATCCTGCAAAAGAACTAAATTGATATATGTATCTAGGCGATAGATAAACTGTAAATTTTTCCGTTGGATGAAAACTAGCATAAACAGGGATTTGTACATTCCATAAACTACTGAAAAGTCCAAAAGTACCAATCTCTCCACCAGTTCCTAAAGCAAATTTGGATAATCTATCACCAACAAGCTGATACTTAACACCAGCATTAAAGTTAAAATTTGTGTTGAGACGAACGAAAACATCTAGTTTTTCTGTGACTCCATATTTACCACCTACTTCAATGTTTGGAAATGAAAAGCTAGGTATATCCACTATGCCCGTTGAATCTTCTAAGTCACTAAAAGTCGGACTTTGCGATAGATTTAATGATGCAATAATTTCCCCATTTCCTTCACCAATCGATTTCCCATCTTGGTAGCCAGTTAAAGAAGCACAGCTCGTGGCGAGAATTGCAATTAGGTAAAATGAACATCTAATAAATAAATTTTGACTTTGGGTTTTCATAATGATGATTTTGATAGATTATTAGTAAGGTGCAAAAGTAACATTAATTCAATTAAGACATTCAAAATATGAAATAAAATGGAGATAAGACATTTGTTAAGGCGTCTTGTTGATCTGTCATCTTGATACCCATTTATGGAGAGACATTCTACATTAAACATTAATATCAATAGGTACACAAATACATAAGAACGACTATTATTGTAGACAGCTCTATTTTTAATATAGAGTCAATTTTATTGTTTTTCTTTAAGAATAGTTACAGTTGCTGTTTGTCCCAACTTTAAGTTAGACTGAAACTCTACAATTTTATCGCCTTCAAGCACAATCATTGCAGTATTTGGACTTTGAGTGCCTTCATTTACCGCTTGAATCGTAAAGACATTTTGATCTGATTCCAAAATAAGTTCTACTTTCTTTTTTGCCTTAGTGACCATGTAGTTTTGAAGAATTAATTTGCCATTGTGAGATAAGTTAATAATATCACCATCTTCCACGCCGTTATCCCAAATTTCAAAACTTACTTTGTTGCTTGTATTAAAAATATTTAAATTTTGAGCTGTAGTTAATTGATTTGTTTGAAGACTATCAAAAATTTGAATAGGATTATATTTTTTCTTTGTTTCTTCATCTAATTCTTTAGATTTTTGAATTTTTTTACTTGCTTTTGCCAAATAAGATTGAACTGTCAATGAACTTACTAACTCTAAAGTGCCATCTATACATTTAGTTTTGTTTTTGAACAAACCTTTAAATTTGCCCACAATCTTAGGTTTTTTACTATCTAATTTAATTTTTCCTTCGAAACTTATAAAACAAAACGAATCATCAGATATTGGCGATTTTGTGTAAATAATATTTTTTTCTTTAAAGCTTAAATATTTTTTTTCAGTATCATAGGTACCATCTACAAAATTTTTAGTTTCATGCTCTCCTGTCATGTCAGTGATTGAGTAGCCCTTGATTTTACCATCTTTTTCATTGAAAATCAATCTATAGGGAATAGCAGATTCCATTTTTCCATTTAACTTAATCACGCCATAAAACTCATAAGCTTGTCCTGATAAAACAAATGGATTAAGAAATACTAAAAATAAAAAAAAATAAAATTTAAACATTATTTGCAATTTAAAATATTGATGTAAATTGCGGCAAATTTACAAAATATTTATTTATGAAGACAAAGTTTTTTATTCTCCTGATCGCACTTATTAGTGTTTCGAATTTAGGAATCGCTTCTTTCCCAGTGGAAAAGGCTAAACCAGTGGTTACTTCTGTTGTTTCAGAACAGCAGACAAATGTGAGTGCAGTTAATGCGCAAGATGTACAAACAAAAGAGCAAGTTGAAGCAGCTGATGATTACACATCACCTGCTGCAGGTAGCAGCAAAAGTCAACTTATTGCACTTTTACTTGTGATCTTTGTTGGAGGTCTTGGTATTCACAGATTTTACTTAGGTTATACTTGGCAAGGTGTTGTCCAGTTATTAACGCTAGGTGGTTGTGGTATTTGGGCTTTAATTGACCTTATCAGAATTATTACTGGTGACCTTAAGCCAAAAGATGGTGAATACAAAGACAAACTATAATTTGTCATGTTATTAATTAAAAAGTTAGTTTTCTATCTATTTAATTCAATAATTGTATTCGCTCCTCTAGTGTTATTATTGCTTCCTGTTGATTTTTTTGATACTGGCGAGTCAATTTGTTTGTCAAAAATGCTTGCAGGGATGGAGTGCTACGCGTGTGGCATGACTAGAGCAATAATGCATCTTATCCATTTTGATTTTGAAGGTGCTTGGAATTTTAATAAGCTTTCGTTTATTGTTACTCCGATGCTCTTTCCCATTTGGTTAAAGTCTGTTTATTTACTTTTGAATAAACCTTTGCCAAAAATATTAGCAAAATATGTTTAATAAAAGGCGACTTCGGTCGCCTTTTATTTTAATTTCTAATTACTTGTAATGGTTATAGTTTATATTCTGATAGGTAACTTTTTGAATTTTGCGATTTCACCACTGCTACACGACTTCCACCTAAGTCGTACCGAGATTAATTACGATCAAAAATCCTTCGAAGTCCAGATAGCTGTACACCTGTTTATTGATGATTTTGAATCTGCATTGATAAAATCAGGCAGCCCAAAATTGCATCTTTGTACGCCTAAAGAAGATCAGTCTGCCGATGATGCCATAGAAAAGTACTTAAATAATAAAATGAAAGTTTATCTAGGGGGTAAACCCATATCCGCCACTCTTTTAGGAAAGGAGACATCTACCGATAAAATGGCGGTATGGTGCTACCTTGAAATAAGTAATGTGAGAAATATCTCTGAATTGACCATTGAGAATAAAATACTAAACGAAATATTCAACGATCAAAAAAACATCACAGATTTTACGGTCAATAAAAAAAGAAAGGCATTCATCATTTTTGATAGCGACAAAACCCAAGAAAAGATTTCTCTGTAAAGTGGTCGAATCTTCGTTTGTCATCGACAATTATTAGCATTCATTAAATTTAAGACATTCAGAAAATGCTTTTTAGCGTATAGATTTACAGAAAAACCTTAAATTTGTACCATGAATGTTGTCAAAAGTATATTTATCTTTCCTGTCAAACTTTATCAGTGGTTCATATCACCACTTCTTGGACCAAGATGTAGATATCAACCTACCTGCTCACACTATATGATACAAGCAATAGAAGAATGGGGACCCATAAAAGGTATTTGGCTAGGGCTCAAACGGATTGGTAGCTGTCATCCTTGGGGAGGACATGGACACGATCCTGTACCTAAGAGGAAGGCTAAATAAGTGTATTTTTAAAAATTTTAGTGAAATCGAAATGATAAATAGATAGATAATCAAACATTTTTACCCTGACCCTTAAGGGAAACGTTTGATTATCAACATAGTACAAGAATGTTTTAACTAAAATTTATAGAGAAGGTGTTCAAACTTAAGCTACAATGACTGCATCTGCCACGTTTTGTAATATCTTCTGTGCTTCTTTGAGTGTTTTGACATTTTCTTTGGTCATTATAAGGTAGTTATTTGATTGTTTCATACTCAATCCTGAAAAGTGCCCTTCTTTAGCTACATACTGCATGATGGCTTGGAATACTTTTGATTCGAAATACACCGATTGGGCATTGGCAATAAAATAGCAATTCATTTTTCTGTTTTTTAATACCAATCTTTCGAAACCTAACCTTTTACAGACCATTCTCACCCTCAATCCATTAAACAATTCTTCTACTTGGAATGGTATGGTACCAAACCTATCTTTCAGATTTGCTGCAAATTTTTGGATGCTTTCTTCACTATCTATTTTATCCAATTCGGTGTAAAGGATCAGTCGCTCATTAATATTGGTAACGTATGAGTCGGGTATTAACATTTCAATATCCGTATCCACATCTACATCACGAACGTATGTTTGTTTTTTATCATTTTCTTCTTTAAATAAATCTTTGTATTCATTTTCTTTGAGTTCTACGACGGCTTCTTCTAGTATTTTTTGATACGTTTCATACCCAATATCAGCAATAAATCCGCTTTGTTCGGCACCAAGTAAATTACCAGCACCACGTATATCCATATCTTTCATCGCTATCTGAAATCCCGACCCAAGATCTGAAAACTCTTCCAATGTTTTTATTCTCTTACGTGCTTCAGGTGTAAGTACCGAAAGTGGCGGCGCAAAAAGGTAACAAAATGCTCGTTTATTGGACCTACCCACTCGGCCTCTCAATTGATGCAAATCACTCATACCGAATTGGTGTGCATTATTGATAATCATGGTATTTGCATTAGGAATGTCGAGTCCTGTCTCTATGATATTGGTACAAACCAAGACATCATATTTACCATCGATAAATGAAATCAGCGTATTTTCTAGATCGTTTGACTCCATCTGACCATGAGCAACGGCTACTTCTACATCCGGACAAAGTTTCCTAGTGAGATCAGCCATTTCATACAGGCTTTTGACTCTGTTGTGTACGAAAAATACTTGTCCTCCACGATTGACTTCATAATATATTGCTTCTTTGATGAGTTCATCGCTGAAAACCCTTCTTTCTGTATAGATTGGTTGTCTATTCGGTGGTGGCGTCCTGATGATAGATAAATCTCGTGCTGCCATGAGGGAGAACTGCAATGTTCTTGGTATTGGAGTGGCAGTGAGTGTAAGTGTATCTACATTTACTTGTAGGCTACGAAGCTTTTCTTTGGCTGCTACGCCAAATTTTTGTTCTTCATCTATAATAAGTAGCCCTAAATCTTTAAATTTCAGCGTACTACTCAGAATTGCGTGTGTCCCAATTAGAATATCTATTTTCCCCGCTTCTGCACCTTTGAATACTTCTGTTTTTTCTTTGGCAGTTCTGAATCTATTGATATAATCAACCGTAGCGCCAAATTCTTTGAGCCGCTCAGAAAATGTTTTATAATGTTGCAAAGCTAATATAGTGGTAGGAACTAGAATAGCTACTTGTTTTCCAGCCACGACAGCTTTAAAAGCCGCTCTGATGGCCACTTCTGTTTTACCAAAACCTACATCGCCACAGATCAGTCTATCCATCGGATAATCTTTTTCCATGTCTTCTTTGACAGCTTGTGTTGAAGTCAACTGGTCGGGCGTGTCTTCATATATAAAAGATGCTTCGAGTTCCGTCTGCAAATATCCATCAGGTGGAAAGGCAAATCCTTTTGATGCTTTTCTTTTTGCATACAATTTGATAAGTTCCTTGGCTATGTCCTTGACTTTGGCCTTGGTTTTGCGTTTTAGAGCCTTCCAAGCATCACCGCCTATCTTATTTAGTTTTGGTTCTGTACCATCTTTACCTACGTATCGAGATATTTTATGGAGCGAGTTGATGCCGACATAAAGAATATCATTGTTTTGATAGATAAGCCTGACAGATTCTTGTTTGTGCCCATTGATTTCTATGGTTTCAAGTCCCGAATATTTGCCTATGCCATGATCAATATGTGTGACAAAATCTCCCGGTTGCAACTCTCTAAGCATCTTGAGACTGATCGCCATCTCTTGGGTGAATCCTTGACGAAGTTTATACCTATGGAATCGTTCGAAAATCTGATGATCGGTGTA
>JBGSOH010000318.1:0-1920 GCA_041739205.1 Saprospiraceae bacterium | reverse complement strand
TACAAGTACACCACTTTCACATTATGGCATCTATTTTTCTGATACGCTGTACGATATGACTTTGGACCCTAACAATTACAAGCCCATCCTACTCAAACCACAGATAGAGATCGATACTGTGCCTGATCTGAAGTATGGAGTATGGCAGAAGTTTAGCCATTGTTTTACCGCAGAGGAGGAACATACCGTGATGACTGTGGGGCATCTTTGCGCACATGGATAGTGTCAAAGGCACAGAAAATATTCCATTTAACACAACCTTTCTGGGCTATGACAATTATTTTTTGTCCGAAATAGAGCAGGAAGTCAGACTTGATAGTCAGCAGTACATAATTTGTGCGGGTGAGTGTATCACCATATCCAGCAATCACTCTCTGATACCAGGGGAGTTTGTATGGTCACTACCTGGGAGCAATGTCATCAGCAGCATGGATTCTGTAGTCACTGTCTGTTATGATAAGCCAAGTACTTATGATATTTTTTTAAAAGTAGAGCACTGCACTGGTCGGTATGAAGGTACCTTTGTGGGTGCTGTGACTGTATTGCCAGCTATCTCTCATGTTCCTATCATGGATACCACTATATGTGCAGGTGCATCAGTGACCATAAACCTGCCTGTTCAGTATGATGTGACGTGGAACGACGGAAGCCGGAATAATACAAGAGTGTTTAAAGACAAAGGTACTTACAGCTATATACTTTCCAATGGAGCATGTCAGGATACCGTTTCATTTGATGTCAAGTACCTCATAGACCCTAGCTATCAAAAGGCAGACATTTTTTCTTGTCCATCAGATAGTACGCAGTTTTTGGGTAAAAATTATGCAGTCCCAGGAGCGTATCGTGATACACTGAAGAGTATTAATGGATGTGATTCTATATATTTTGACATTATTTACCAGTATTTTGAGGATAGAAGATCAACTATTTTAGGAGATTTGGGAGTTTGTCCAGAAAGGGGCACCGTAATTTCTGTTTTTGATGAAGTTTTTAACTTAGAGTGGCAAGACGGAAATCGAGATAGAGACAGAATTATTACAGAGCCTGGTACTTATATCCTTCAGTACAATGATAAAAATTTGTGTAAGTATATCGATACCTTTCAAATCACAGCCTACCCTAGTCCAGATGTAGTGGCAGACGATCTATTAGACATTTGGTATGCTCCTGGCATCCTGCTTCCAGTTTCATATAGTGGCGACATCATGAGTTATCAATGGAATAATGAAGACGCAATAGATTGTAATCAGTGTCCATATCCTGCTTTAATCCGACCAAAAGAAGGAGTTTATCAGATTACCGTAGCAAATGAACATGGATGTACGGATGATGACGAATTATTGGTTCGGTTTAAAAATGTCAATTTCGCCCTTCCAAATATCGTTGCAAAAAAGTCATCAGCTGAAAATCATATATTCTACATAAAGTCTGAAATCGATTTTAAGTACAAAATGAGTATATATGATCGATGGGGCAATAAGATTTTTAGCAATGCTGCAATATCAAATGATGCAGCCCAAGGATGGTTACCCAATGAAAGTATTCAACCAGGAGTCTATGTCTATCTGATAAGTTATGTAGAAAACGAGAAGGAAGTAGTGATGGGTGGAGATGTAACTGTGATAGAGTAAAAAATTTACCTGATTAACAGTAACTTATACTTATAAGTGGATTAATAAATCCCCCCAATACAACGAAAAATATGAACACATAGTTGACATAAATACCAACGTTTATAATCAAAAATACGTCATTAATGTAGGTGACATCATGGATTAGTGTATATTCCTACGAAGCTGACCCCCTGAATGGCGTTTATGTTGACCCCTTAAATGGCGTTTATATTGACCCCTTAATTATTTAAAATTAGTTGCTAGGTTAAAGCCAGATTAGAAGTGGATAATTTAAATTACGTTGTGT
>JBGSOH010000301.1:0-15092 GCA_041739205.1 Saprospiraceae bacterium | reverse complement strand
CTAAAATCCATGCAAGGATATAGTACAGATGCCGTATTTAAGAAGGTTTTTGATAGAAAGCCACAAGACATGGAAGAAGAAGATTATCCTGCTTATGACAGCAGACCTATCATCTTACCTGGCAAAGGGAGTAACTACAATGACACAGAAGACGTAGAAGAAATACTTTCTATCGAAGAGATGGAGAAAGATATGATTCGCAAAGCGCTCAAAAAATTTAATAATCGTCGTAAAGATGCTGCTGACGAGTTAGGCATTTCAGAAAGAACTTTGTACCGTAAAATCAAGGAATACAATATGCCAGATTAAGCGTATGGTATTGATATCAAACAAAACCCTGCTCTGTTTGTCTTAGCGTCCAGCTAAGATATAATATCACAAGGCTTCTAGCCTGATTGAAGAGATAATTGATATAGAATTTAATTTAAAACACAAAGGCAAGGATGCCTAGTAATACTGCATCGTAGCTTGGAAGCTACGACGAACGGAGTTTATTTAGTATTTTCTCAAACAAACTTCATCAAATTTAGAATGTGTCCCATGTGCAAAGACTCGTGGTATTGATTAAAAGCAACTGCTTTTTCTAAGTCGTTGATTTCAAATTTTAGGGCAGTCATAAATGGATTAAAAGCTACAAACTTATTATCATTGATATCAGCTTGAAACTGCTCGAAAGACGTAAATAACAAAGATTTTACTTCATCTACTAAGGCAGCATCATACACAGCATCAGGCTTGGTGCCAGGTGTAAATCCAAACACAAACTCTTTGGAAATACCAAAAGGCAGATTATTCAGTCCGTATGTTAACATTTGTTGGACAGCGATGACATGGGCGCAATTCCACAGAATATTGTTATTAAAACCACTCGGAATATGATTGATCTGATCCAAAGTATGAAAGTCTAATATCTTTTTTAGTGCCTTTCTATTTTGAAGTGTAATGGCTAATCCGTTTTGTATAGACATTCTTTTTGCTTTATGATTGAGTAAAAATTTAGAACAAAAGTAACCAATTTATGTTACCCCATTTCAAAAATTTAAATATAGTAATGAAAATATATACGCTTTCAAAAAAGCAGTTTTTACCCATCACATTGGATCAAGCATGGGATTTTTTTTCTTCACCAGTCAATCTCAAAAAAATAACACCTGAATACATGGGATTTGAGATCACATCAGACCTTGGCGATGGCAAAATGTATTCCGGTCAGATAATATCTTATGTAGTGACGCCAGTTTTGGGCATTCCTATGAGTTGGACCACGGAGATTACCCATGTTATTGACAAAAAGTATTTTGTGGATGAGCAGCGATTCGGGCCATACAGTTTTTGGCATCATCAGCATTGGTTCAAAGAAGTAGATGGTGGCGTAGAGATGACGGATATTGTAAATTATGGGATTCCGTTGGGTTTTTTAGGCAGAATCGCTAATACACTTTTTGTAAAAAGCAAACTCCAAGAGATTTTTGACTATCGTGAAAAAGTGGTGGAAAAGTATTTTTAAGTACAAAAGGGTTATAAAAAATAACGCTATAACTAAAGGGAAACGATTGTTTATAGATTCTTAAGGATTAAACACCTTAATGCCTGCCAAAGCTTTATTATCAAAGCCCCATAAGGCTTGATTTTCCCAAGAAGAACCATCTGTTGCTGTTTTGCCTTTGAATGAAACCCATTCAGGTGCCCAATAACAAAATCCAATACCTTTGGGTGCATCAGCGATAATGTTTCTTACCTTAAATAAAAAGTCTCGTTGACCTTGTACCGTCGGTGGGAAATCGGGATGTATCTGTTCTTGCAAACCTATCACATTATTAGTTTCATCATTAAATCCAAAAGTGAAAGGGTATGCGGTCTCGGCGATCACAATGTTTTTACCGAAGGCATCTCCCAGGATTTTCAGATTTGTGGATAAAGAATCCATGTTTTTGCCATGCCAAAATGGGTAATAAGACAAACCCATAAGATCAAAGTCCAAGTCTTTTATCTTATTAAAAAAATCAAAAGCTTCTTCATGTCCAGCATAATGCATCATTATCTTAGTAGCAGGATTTTGGTCCCTTACTGCTTTCACACCGATTGCTAGCAACTCTTTCATCTGAGCTAGGTTAGAAATATTTCCATCTGGCCATAATATTCCATTATTGATTTCATTTCCTATCTGTATGTATTCTGGATTTATATCTTTTATAATTTTAGCTGTAAATTGATATACACTATCTTTTAAAACTTGAAACGGAAGATTTTTCCATGCATTCGGCTTATTTTGTTTGCCTGGATCTGCCCACCAGTCAGAGTAATGTACTGTAATCCACACCTTCATTCCAGCAGCTTTGATCTCCTTAGCAAAGGTAGTGACCTCTGCCATGGAAGAATGCTCGTTGGAAGGATTGTTCCAAATACGCAATCTTACCACGTTCATACCCTCAGCCTTGAGGGTTGCGAACATATCTTCTATATTACCAGCAGCGTTTCGGGTAGTGATGCCAGATTTCCTTAATTCGGGAAGGAAGGATATGTCAGCACCACGTATTTCAAGGTTGTCTGAAACTGAATTAATATCTTCCTTGGGCTCAGAACAAGCAGCCAAAAGAATGATGATAAAATAGAAAAGTTTGTTCATGATAAGGTATTGTGAATTTGCTATGCTTATACGAGTGTTACAATATGAATATTTGCATGTTTGTTCATTTTGACATGGATTATTTTGGACCACAGTAATGGATTTATTTATTATTTTATGAACGAATAGGTTAATTGGATTTACCAAAAATGGGATAAGTTAAGGTAAAAGGCACCTGTGATTAAGAATGCAGTTAATAAAGCTCATAATAAGTAAATTTAAGTGTCGACCCAATAATCATTTCATTGGTTAAGTTACGATTTTTGATCTTGAAAGACTTAAGAATGGTTTTTTATGGTAATTTTTTTAGTTATCAAGAATCTTGCATGTGGAATTGATTCCAAAATATGGAATTAAAGATTGTTTGACTTTTTGTAAGTATCTGTATATCTGATATTTGCAAATTGGCACAACCTTCGTTTATAGTAACATAACAAAAATATGTTATCATTATCAATACAAAAAAAATATTTATAGCTGACGACGACATCTTCACGTCTGAAATCTTTAAACAACATCTCCAAAATCTAGGATATGACGATGTGACTTGCTTTTCAAATGGGACTTCTTGTCTAAATGAATTGACAGAAAAGCCTGGCATAGTACTTCTTGACCATCAGATGGATGACTTGAATGGTTTTGAAGTATTAAAAAAAATCAAACGATTTGATCCTAATATTTATGTGGTCATGGTATCTGGACAAGAAGATATGACGACAGCTATTGACTCACTCAAGTATGGTGCTTTTGATTACATCATAAAAGGAACTGATACCACCGATAAAATCACCAAAGTATTATATAGAATAGGTGAAATCCATCAGTTGATCATCAACAAGAAAAATAAACCACTTCAAAAACTTGCAAATCTTTTTTTCTAATGCGAAATCTAAAATTTATACTCTTTTTAGGTATTATCTTTTTATTGGATTCATGCAAAACCCAAAACCTATTTCATTTTTCTCCAGAAAAAGAAAATGAAGAGATCAAGTTAGATAGTATTTTTAGATATCGTGCTGATTATCAACATATCATCGAAATAGACAACAAGGTAAATATCAGTGTTTGGGGACAAGATGAGCTTAGTATAGGATCGGTATATGGGATATATAATTCTAATGAAGTTTATGGAAAATGGTTGATGGTAGATGCAAATGGAAATATAGAGATTCCAAAAATTGGAACCATCATGGTCAAAGGTATGACATTACCTATGCTGAAAGATAGTATAAAAAGCCTAATCAGTCAATGGATAGCCAATCCCATCGTAGATGTCAAAGTGATGAACAAAGAAATCACATTGCTCGGCGAATTTAGAAATCCTGCTGTCATCCATGTCGATAAAGATAATAATTCGTTGCTGGAATTAGTGGCAAAAGCTGGGGGCTTTGAGTATTATGCAAATTTAAAGAGTATTAAAGTATTACGACAAGATGGTCCGAAAGTTAAAATAGCAAATATAGACCTGACCATTGCTTCTGATGAAGGTGCTCGCAATATTCAGTTGCGTCCAGGAGATATCATTATAGCTCCATCAAAGAAAAATAAAGAGTTTGACAAACGAATCTCTACCATCATCCCTATAGCAACTTCTGCAACATCTGCTGCCATTTTGATAGGCGCATTTTAAACAACATGAATTTCCATTATTTGGACTTGTATCTAATAAATGGAATACATTCTATTCAAATATTTCATAAGTAATTAAATATCAATATAATATATCTTGGTATGTAAATGGCTTTATCATATTCATACCAAGTTTAACAACATTTTATAATGGAAGAAAGTCTTAAAATCTTAAAACCTTACCTTCGTGGATTACCCATCATCATCTTGTGTATGGTGGCAGGGATATGGATAGCAAAAAAGTATCTGTCTTACACTACACCCATGTACGAAAGTACCACAAAACTTAGACTTGCAGATGTAGGAGAAAGTGTAACAGGAGCCAACTTATTTAAGGACTTGGACGTGTTTGCTAGTGCTAATAAAATTGCTGCTGAAATAGAAGTGATCAAATCTCATGTACTACTTGAAAAAGTATTAGACAAAATAGGATATCACACGACATTATTTAGAAAAGGAGCCATCAAAAATACAGAACTTTACAATGACTCACCTATCAATCTGCAAATGTCGGTAGTAGACGATCAATGGTATGGAAAGGATTTTATCATTACTGTCAGAGATACAGAAAATTATACCTTAACCTTACCCGGTGTAGGGACTATCCTAACTGGAAAAATGGATGAAAGTCTACAATTTGAAGGAGGAAAACTTTTGGTAGGTATAAATAGACCATTATTGGAAGAAAAACCAAACATGACTATTATAGGTACCTATGTTTATCAAGTAAAAAACAAAGAGGCACTGATACAAGAAGTATTGACCCACCTTGATGTAACATCTGTAGATAAAGATGTGCCTGTGATACGTATCAGTTACAAAAGTGCTGTTCCAGAAAAGGCCGCTGTGTTTGTAAATGCTCTTGCAAGTGCCTACATCGATGATTATATCAGTATTAAATATCAGGCAGCGGAGACAACATCACAATTTCTTGATAACAGAATAGATGAAGTGTCTAAAAAACTGAGCAACTCAGAGAATAATATCCAAGGTTATAGAGACGATAAAAATATTATAAATATACGTCAGGAAACAGAAACAGATTTGCGCAAGATATCTCAACTGAAAATTCAGCAGACCAATATAAAAATGAATCTTGAAGCTATCCATGAATTGAATGACTATATCGCACGCGGTAAAGATAATTTTCTGGATTTGGCACCAAATTTTGAAGCTTTTACAGACTTGCTCTCTACCGAGATGGTAAAAAAAATAAAACAATTGCAGGGTGAAAAAAAGGACTTACTACTTACATACACAGCTAACGACGAAAGGGTAAGACTCGTGGACAAAAAGATCAAAGACCACACGGATTATCTTGTAGAAAGTATACAAAACACTAAAAAAAGCTTAGACACAAAATATAAAAATCTGAATGACGATATCGAAGAAGCAGAAAAAGTATTTATAGGTCTCCCAGAAAAGGAAAAGCTGATGAATATGATGAATAGAGACTTCGAAATTTTTCAGGGTTCTTACAATTTTCTCAATAACAAAAAAATAGAAGCAGATATAGCGCGTGCAGCAAAATTGTCATTCCATAGAATCATTACCCCTGCTGCGATATCTAAAAATCCCGTATCACCTAATAGACCAATTATTATCATTGTGTGTGCACTATTGGGTATGTTTTTTGCGATTGCTTTGATCACTATAGTTCATGCTTTAAAAGCAAGGGTAAATGATGTAGAAAGTATAGAATCCAATTCTACTTTGCCTGTAACTTTACAAACACCGTATTTAAAATCTCCTGAATCTTTACGAAAGCATTTCCTAAAATCCGTTCAAAATTTGTTTGTAAAAGAAGTCATCCAAGATAAAGAAATAGTGTGCTTCACATCCGCAAAAACAAATGAAGGGAAAATATTACATCTTGTAAATGTAGCTGAAGTCTTGGGATTACAGGGTAGAAAAGTGCTCATTCTAGACGCTGAAGGAATATTGTCCAATATCGAAGATATCAGCGAAAGTCCGCTGAAAACGAAGCTGTCAAATGTCGATTATCTACGATTGGATATTGAAAAATTCACTCATAAAACACTTGATGCTCTGGAGACATATACCATCCAACATTTAGACCAATATGATCTCGTATTAATCAATAATGAAAGTATTACAGATGGGATATTATCCAATGCCTGGATGTCATTAAGCGACTGTAATTTGGTTTTTTTAGATGCAAGGTATACACCCAAAAAAGCTATATTGCAATATAACCTACTATGTGATGAATTTAAGTTTTCTAATGTACATTTCGTATTAAACAGATATCAATATAATCCAAATATAATCTCTGAGATGATCCAAATAGCAAAGAAATTTATGACAAAACCAGTCAAAAAATCATTGATATGAAATTTGGTCTTAAAAGTATATTATTTACGGACAAAACGAAGGTTATCCTAGATCAAGCATTATACAGTGGTACTACTTTTTTGACCATTCTTATTTTTGCACGGACGTTACAAGCTTATGATTTTGGTGTCTTTGTATCGATACAGTTGTATACTTTTTTACTGATGAGTATTTCTAGTGCTTTTGTCGTACAACCTATGCAAGTTTTGTATGGTACTTACAAAGAAAATAAGAGCTATTTATCTGCCACCGTGCTGATGCAATTAGGTGTAATGTTAATTACATTTTTTGCCGTGAGCTTCATTTACTTTTTAGATAGATATTACGATTTCGGTTGGTCGATGGTATTATTTCCTGCAGGTGCTTATGCAATAGCCACGATGCTTTTTGACTATGTACGCAAGAGATTGTTAGTCGTAAATAAGATGAACAAACTTCTTGTCATTGAATTATTGGTGACATTCTCACAAATAGCCGCCGCTGCTATATCCTATTTTTTGGAACTTAGCATATCACAGGTCTTAATATTAATGACTTTGGGATTTTTGCCAAGTATTGTTTTTTTTATAGGTTATTTGATTAACTCAAAATATATCAAAACAGAAAGCTTAGATTTTCTAAAGACCCATTTTAAACAAGCTCAATGGTTAGCTCCCACAGCAATTGTACAATGGTTAACATCGAATTTTTTTGTGGCAACATCAGGTCTGCTTTTAGGTATAGAAGCAATTGGTGCATTTAGATTAGTACAGACATTATTTGGATTTATCAATGTATTGCTACAAGGTATAGAAAGTTATGTTTTACCACAAGCGTCTATCCGTTTTCAGCAATCTAAACAAGCAGCCTACAATTATATAAAGACACTGATAATCAAGACGATATTTCCAGTAGTTATTATTCTGTTAGTCATGTTTGTATTTGCGGATCAAATCATACTTTTGGCAGGTGGAAAAGCATATATCACATATGGCTTTGTGATCAGATGGATGGTAATATTGTATGTTATAATTTTGGTAAATTATCCTGTCAGAATGCTTATCAGATTGCATGAAATGAATCATTTATTTCTAAGTGGGTACATCATCTCTTTTGTCTTAAGTCTTTCGACAGCATCATATTTACTCTCAAATTTCCAACTCACTGGTGCCATCATAGGCTTAGGGCTAAACCAATTAGTACTCTTCGCCATATGGCAATATTCATTACATAAAAAAGAAAGATCATTATGGAAATCATTCACATAGTCTTGGGTAAAGCCAATCCAGAAAGGATGAATGGCGTCAACAAAGTAGTATTCCAACTCGCCACCAAACAAGCTGAATCTGGTAGAAATGTCTCTGTGTGGGGCATCACAAAAGATCCGATCAAAAATTTTCCAGAGCGAGCTTTCTCAACCTTACTTTTTCCATTGGGTAAACATCATTTTGCTTTGGACAGCACACTGAAAGCAGCCATCAAAGCCCATGCAAATAAAGCTGTTTTCCACATCCATGGATCTTGGGTATCTACCTTTTGGGCAGTAGCAAGTACACTTAAAAAATACAATGCCAGATATATTGTGACACCACATGGAGGATATAATACGATTGCCATGCAAAAGAGTCATTGGATCAAGAAGATGTATTTCCAACTATTTGAAAAAAATGTCCTTCGCTCTGCTCATAAAATACATTGTATCGGACAAAGCGAGACCTTGGGATTGGCAACGATATTTGACAATAATAAGAGTTTTCTACTCCCTTATGGTTTCGAGTCACAGCCACCGTCTTTGGCAATAGCAAATGACAGCCAGAAGTTCATCATAGGATTTGTAGGAAGACTGGATATTTATACCAAAGGTCTGGATTTATTGGTGGATGCTTTTGAAGCTTTTACAAAACAGATGCCACACACAGAGCTTTGGATATTAGGAGATAGTGATGAAAGGGAGACACTTCAAGCTATGATAATTGAAAAAAATCTAGTCAATAAAGTAAAACTTTTCGGAAGTAAATTCGGTCAAGTTAAAGAAAACATCATGTCTGAAATGCATGTTTTTGCCCATCCTTCTCGTAACGAAGGCCTACCGGCTTCTGTATTGGAAGCAGCATCAATGGGTTTGCCTTGCATCGTGAGTCAGGCAACTAATGTAGCCGAAACCATAGAAAAATATGATGCTGGAATAGCTGTAGCCAATGAAAGTTCAAAAGAAATAACCACAGGATTGATGACACTTTACGCTGAATGGCAAAAAAATAAACTTTTGCGCAAAGGTGAAAACGCAAAAATTATGGTAAAAACCCATTTTGCATGGTCAGCCATTTTACCACAATTTGATGAGATGTACGGGATATGAGATATAAAAATTTTAATGAGGCAGAATTTCTGAAAAGCATTAATACATGTTTATTTGTCCTATTATTTCTAATGGTGGCAGGCTTTTTTACGTGGAGCGAAAATATTATCATCACAAGAGTCATAAAAGTGGTAGGTCGTATGGGTGTATTGATAGGATCCTATCTAATCTACCGACGTATAGTAAATAATGGTGCACCAGATACTTTGGTAGCAAAGAATGTATTGGCATCAAGATTGTATTTTGCTTATCTTGGTCTTGGATTTTTGTCTTTTTTGTGGAGTACAAATGTAGGTTTTAGTGCGTTGCAATGGTTTATGACGATGCAAAGTCTTGTATTTTGTTACTTTTTTGTCAAAAGCATAGCCTTATTAAATATCTACTTTCCCAACAATACGACCAAACTCTACAATTTATTGGGCAATACGGTTTTTATCCTTATTCTGATATTTGTCGTAGGTATGTTTTTCGATCCTGATACATTTTACAGGCTGACCCACGGTGGTGAAGAAGCAAGACTTGGCGGATATATTATGAATCCCAATGAACTCGGCATGCTTGCGGGTGTAGGTGTAGCTTGCTTGATTTTTGATTTATATCGTAAGCATCACACAGTTTGGACTATTGTAAAATTGATCATCATTTTTTATGCCCTGTATGCCACAGGTTCGAGATCATCGTTGATCGGAGCTTTGTTGATTATTTACTTTCATATAAGTCAGTCTGACAAAAAACAACTCAAAGCACTTATTATCGCTGGTATGCTTATTATTGCTCCAGTTGCCATTTGGAAAGTAGTACTTAAAGGTGGAGACACAGAAAGACTCGAAGAAGTCATGAGTATGACAGGCAGGTTACCTTTCTGGAAAGCCTTGATCAGTGAAGGATTGCCTAGAGAACCTTTATTGGGTTTTGGGTTTATGCGTATAGACTACAAAGAGTTTTTTCAGAGTACACACACTTATCCTGGCAAGATGACCCATAATACTTTTATGCAGGTATTGATGAATTTAGGATTTGTAGGACTGACGCTAGTGATATTCCAGATGATATTTACATTACGAGGCATCTTCAGGGAAAATAAAGAGATAAAACTCATGTTGCTAGGCATGTTAATCCCTGTGATTATCAATTCATTTACAGAGTTCGGTATTTTTGGGGAGTCTAATTATGGCATTCTTTTTTACCAATTGGTGATATTTATGATTGCTTTTGATAATAGAAAGTATCTAACGAGAGTAGAAAAGATGATGGTTAGGAAGGTGTAGTTGCGAAACATGTTATGCTATAAATTAATCTTATCTTATGAAACATAGCTACAAATTTATGCTGACTTATCCTTATTGCCAACTCTATTATCGAAGTTTGTTACCGCGAACCTATATTTTACGAATTTGCAATTCGTTAGGGAAGCTTTGTTAACTATGAGTCGTTAAAATTTGATAATACTATTGGTCTTATTGGTAGCTGATCAATTTAATTAAAATGCAAATCTAATGGTAGTTGCAAACTGCACAATCAGAGTTTAACCGTAAATATGCATTAGAAAATCTATTACGAACCTAACTTGCTGCAAATCAGAAGCTTCGCCAACTTAGCTTCTATAACCATAGCGGTGCTATGCTTTTCGAAGCTAAGTCGCTGATTTATTGCAATTTAGTCTCTCACTACGAATTCTAATGCATAATTGCGGTTTAATATATTTAATCATAGTGATGTCTACATTTTACTATTTGTATTTCTTCGTTTTGAATTCTGTAAATAAGTCTGTGTTCTTCGTCAATTCTTCTGCACCAAAATCCAGCATATTTGTGCTACAAACGGTTCAGGCTTGCCCATTCCTTCGAAAGGAGTCCTTGAAATATCCTTTTGTAATTCGTTAATTTTTTTAACTTTTTTCTTGTCTATTTTTTGCCAATACAAATAATCTTCCCAAGATTCTTCTACAAATACATATTTCGTGTATTAATCGATTAAATCTTTAGTAAATGAATTACCTTTTCTCAATTTTTCGATTGCTGAATCGAGGCGCTTTTCGTTTGAAAGGGGCGATAATTCATAATTTGTAGCCATTAAAGAATTATACTCTTCAAGTGACATGATAACTACGCCAGAATCTTTTCCTTGGTTAATTATTATGGTTTCAAAATTCTTGGATACTTTATCAAAATAAGATTTAATATCTTTTCTAAAATCTGAAATATTTGCAACCAGCATTATTAATTAATTTGTACAAAAATATGTACAATATCTTATAAATAATAAATTTGTGAATTAAACTTTGCTTATTAAAAAAGAACATTAATATCAATTGCGATTTTTTGCATTGCTTCTTACTGTTGATGGCCGGAGTCCGTGACTTCATTTATATAAAGAATTTAAAATTCGATATTAGATTTCGAAGTCAATGAACTTGATCTTTAACATTAAGAATTTGCAATTCGGTATCGCAAATGACAGAATAAACGAATATGTGATAATGATAACCGTTTACATCATATTTACTACAGGTAAAACAAAAAAGCCATCAAGTATTATATTACTGATGGCTTTTTTATTTTCAAAAATTAGTGTCTTTTGTTACATCTTCACCATTTTCCCTTGATAAATAAGACCGTCATGATCATAACCAGTTATATAATAAATACCTGGCGCTAAATGACTTACATTAATATCAATATTATACTTTTCAGTATTGTTAATTACATTGATAACACTCCCTGCAAAATTTAATATTTTGATAGTATGTAATAATGGAAGATCTTTCAGAATATCGCCTGCGTCTCCTATAACGTTTACCAAGTCAGTGGCAGGATTAGGAAATATATGTAAGCTTTTTGTATTAGGTTTACCATTATATTTAATAGTATTTACGACTACATTGGATTGTAAAGATTCTTCATAATCAAATGTAATTAAAACACTATTTTCAATTCTTTCTCCACCCTTGACATCTCCATTTGCCTTTATGGTATAGATAAAAAACCCGTGACTTTCCGCTTCATTGCTAGTACTGTCAGGTAATTCAA
This sequence comes from Saprospiraceae bacterium, assembly GCA_041739205.1. Taxonomy (GTDB): domain Bacteria; phylum Bacteroidota; class Bacteroidia; order Chitinophagales; family Saprospiraceae; genus OLB9. The sequence continues at coordinate 3,115 of JBGSOH010000301.1, read as the reverse complement.
TATTGTTAAATCTCACAGTTAATAAACCTTTGTCGTCAATACTATAATGGTATCCTTCATGGCTTACTGATTCTATTTTGAAAGTATTCCAATCTAGGTGTTTTGATAATTGATTCTCCAATACAATTCTAGAAGCTGCATAAGTACCCACATTTTGGAAACGGATATGATATTTTAATGTTTGGTCTTTTTTTATAAAACCTTCTTTGCCTTCACCGCGCGGCGTGACCAAGATGTCATTTGGGTCTATGGCGCCTACTATTTCTAAATTTTCAGTAATTGTATTATTGGCAGGATTTAGATCTGAATTTGTGGTTATAATATTGGCATTTAGTGTTAAAAATTGTCCGACCGTTACCGCCAAGGTTACTGAATCGCGCAAATTGATGGTGAAATCTGTTCCTGGATTGATATTGCCAATTTGCCATATATAAGTATCACCAATTTTCTCTGTCCAAGGAATATTTGCCGATTTCAGTTCAATTCCCGATGGGTAAGTTACTTCTATTTTTGCATTTGTCGCATTGGCAGTACCTTGATTGTAATATCTAAGAATAGATTCACTTGCAAATCCTCTTCTCCAAGCAGTGACGCCAAAGCTGATACCTGCATCACCACCATTTGCAATCTTTGTCAGGGGCAGATTTATATTGAACGTATTATTGTTACCTGATACATTTACCGATGATGAACAGTTTAAACTCCAGTAATCATTGGGTTGTAGCGTTATTGTATGATTTCCTGCTCCAATTCTCTGGTCAAATATACCATCTTTACGGGATGTGAATGTTGATTGATTAAATCCGAACGTAAATGCAATATTTTCTATTTTTTGTTCACCTTCTTCCCACGTACAATTACCATTATCATCACTAAAAGCAAATCCTGTGACAAGGTTTGCGGCTTCTTCTATAATGGTGACAAACTGATCTCCTGCTATATTGTTAAGTATCTGAACATATCCTGATGGCCACTTTATTTCTATAGTAACAACGGTAGTAGCATTACCTAAACCGAAGTGTTGTCGTAAGCTATTCTGACTACCTAATCCTTGTATTGGCAGCACTTGACGATATTGACTCTGACCATTAGCAGTTATTTTAATGGAACTTCCTATAGCAGATTTATTACTATAAGTACCAACCAGTTTAATATTGATAAAATGATTATTTTCATTAGATTGATTACAGAATAATTTATTTTTGTCATTAGCGTGTGTCGCCACAAAAATATCAATATGTCCATCTCTATTATAATCGGCTGAAGCTGCTCCCATAGCATGTCCAAAGTTCGAACTAACCATTTCACCCAATTTTTTTGTAAAATCGTCATTCCCATTATTGATGTAATAGAAACTAGAGCCTTGATCATTTGACATATAAAAATCTAAGTCACCATCATTGTCATGATCTAGCCATAATGCCGTGTGTGTATCAGCAAATGATTCTGTGAGAGGTGTATTTATTATTTTTTCAAAATTACCATCACCTAAGTTTTTGAATAGCTCGTTTTGTTGTTTCGATGCGTTCAAAACATATAAATCTACCCATCCATCATTATTATAATCTGCCCACAAAGCACCTACACTATTTTGCAATTCGGCAGAAAGTACGATTTGAGTGATCTTTTCAAAATTTCCATTACCTATATTTTTGAATAAAGAATTTGGCTTATCGTTGCCATTCGGAATAAAGACATCCACTAATCCATCATTATTATAATCTGCCAAAGCAGGCATTGTCGATCTGTTGCTTTCCAATGCAATAGGGTTATCTTTAAGGGATTTAAAAGTACCATTTTTATTATTTCGATATATTTTATGAAATTTTGTCTCAAAATAATTGGTAACAATTAAATCCAGAAAACCATCATTGTCCATATCAAACCAAGCAGCACCATGAAAATATTGTGGATCTATATCGAGTCCTGTATTAGATACTTCTACATAGCTCCCGTTAACGTTTTTGAATAATCTACTTTGAGTACCTGTCGCATTCACTACAAAAACATCTACCAAACCATCATTATTATAGTCGCCCCATGCCGAAGCAACTGTTTTTTCCGTTAAATTGACAAGTGGACCATTGGTCGCTTTATAAAAATTATTACCAGCACTGTTGGTGAACAAAAGATTTGGTTTTGATGGATCACGATCTGTGACAAAAAGATCTTCCCACCCATCGTTATTGTAATCTACCCATGCAATATTCCAGCTATCTGTAGCCACATCTCCCAAAACACCTGTAGCGCATGGATTAAATAATAATTGAGATAGATTACTAGAATTGTTTTGGATACCTTCAGTGATTACAGACTGTTGCACTTGACCATTGACAAGACCAGTTACTGAAGATTCTATAGAAATAACTGTGTTATTTGGTATTGGATTCCCGTTATTAAAAGTTGGGTTTATGACTAATTCAGTAATGATTGATACTTGTTGATTAGGAGCTAGATTCGGTACATTACTAAATGTAATGGTAGATTGGTTTTCATTAGAAGTAATGACACCTGGGATATTCTGATTACCTAAATTAACTTCAGATGCAGATGGTACAGCACCAGACCCGATGACAACTTGCAATTCAGTATTAGTCAAAGGGCTACTACCATTCGTAATGACAGATGTAAAAGTGATGTTATCACCAGGTATAGCCGAATTCTGAGATGCATCACCGACTTGTGAGAATCCTGATTCAAGTGACGACCCAAAATACATCATCCAGTTGTCGTTAGTATTAGCGTTCATAACAGAAACATTTTGATCAGATTCTATCAATACATATGGTCTATCTGGTCCTGAATCAGGGTTTCCGTTTCCATTATAAATACTCTTCCACTCATTCAATGAAAAATAGGCATCAACATATCTATTGGGCTGTATGGTGTAAGTTCTATTGATGATTGACCCATTGGTTTTTGTATCTTTGATAGTGACATTTGCCGCTTGATCTCCTGCGTAAATGTAGCAATGGGCAAAGTTACCGCCAAATAATTGACCTGTGAATGGATTTATAACATTGTTTTGATTACCAGGAGGAAGTAAGTATACCAAAAACTCTTTGCCAGCATCAGTTCCAGCTTCTGAAGAAACCATTGATGCCATATCTGATGT
>JBGSOH010000032.1:0-5709 GCA_041739205.1 Saprospiraceae bacterium | reverse complement strand
AACGGGGGAAAAACTCTCCTGCAAGGATGCTGATGATAATGCGATGTAGTTATAAAAGTGACTTTTTGAACCACTTAAGAAACATAATTACAATGAAGGGTGCCATGTCAATAGGTAGATGGCGAGTGGAATCTTATGTTTTCATGTTTCACCTAGGTGGTTGATAGTTGCCATCACTTCCATTTTTATCTGCGATGGAAAACTATTAATCTGCGGAATCTATACTTTTTTACCCACATTCCGCAGATTAAAGTTGCTAATTCTGCGGAATCTATATTTTTTCACCCACATTCCGCAGATGAAGGGCTCCATAACTATTTCAGACTTGAATATATCACACTTGTTATTTTATCTTCAAAATCTCTATGTGAATTGGGTGTATGCTGTGTCATAAATAAACAAATCAATTTTTCTTTGGGGTCAGCCCAATAAGTGGTACCATAATATCCGCCCCAAGCAAAAGAACCTTCACTACGCATACGTAAGTTTGCTGATTTTGCTGATGTCAATGCAAAACCCAGCGTAAAATTATCATCTCCATAAAAGTTATCTGCTAGTTGGGGACTTAGCATTAATTCTACAGTACGTCTTCCTAAAATTTGTTTGTTGTTATATTTCCCATCATTCAAAAGCATCTGTAGAAAAATGGCATAGTCATATGCTGTGGATGATAAACCTGCACCACCTGAAAAATAGGTTTTAGGGATGATCGGATAAGTGGGATCAATATTTCTGAAAGTAGGCGACCACTCTATTATTTTTTGATTGCTATCTTCGGTATATACCGTGGGTAGCCTGAGAGATTTTGAAGCCGGAACATTAAAATAGGTGTCTTTCATGCCCATTGGTTCAAAAATATTCTCTTGGAAATAGGTTTCAAGTGATTTACCACTTATCACTTCTACTAGCGCTCCCAGCAGATCCGTACTTAATCCGTAGGTAAAGCGCTCACCTGGATTATGGAGCAGCGGCAAAGTGGCCAATGATTTCATTTTTGTCAAAAGATTTTCATTAAAAAAGCCTAATCCTGAAGGAATGCCATTTTTAGCATAAATAGCTCGCATCGTATCTTTTCCTATATCTGGATAACTTATACCTGATGTATGCGTCAACAAATCACGAAATGTAATTTCACTGGCGGCAGGAACCGATGTATAACTTGAATCAGCAGCATTAAAGGTTTTAATCAGTTTCGGGTTTTTAAACTCTGGTATAAAATCAGAAATACGCTGATCTAAACCCAGCTTTCCTTGTTCAAACAACTGCATGATCGCCAGACTAGTAATCGCTTTGGTTTGGCTCATGATCCTGAATATTGCATCCGGCTTCATCGGTTTTTTAGTCTTGAGGTCTGCATATCCGTGACCTTTGTGATACACTACCTGATTGTCTTTGACAACAATAACTACTGCTCCAGCCAGTTGGTTTTTATCCACATAGTCTTTCATAATATTGTCAATTTCTGACAATCGATTATTTTGTATGCCGTCGTTCAGTTTTATAATAGGTGAAAGTGTTTGCGAAACTGCCATATGCAGCAAACAAAAGACAAAGGCGATACTAAGAATATTTTTCATTTGTGTTTGTTTTACCTATTGAAATAAATAATTGAATGAAACTATGAAACCAAAGATAGATATTTTTAACGTAATCTAAAGTTTAATGTTTGTTTATTCGAGCATGAATAAGAAGAAATGCTGGGTTAATACTGTTTATGTCAAAACAAAAATAAAATATTGGGCAAGAATGCCTGATGTTACTGTACTAAACTTATTTAGTTACCGAAGAACGGATAGGAAAATACTCACTATTTGCGATCGTAATCGCAAATAAGTATATCTATTTGCGATTACGATCGCAAAAAACGATAAAAAATACAAAATACTCTTCCTCCGCTACACATTGGTAAGTATATGTATCTCTTTCTCATAACAATTAAATGGTGCTTTATTCCCATGAAAAAAACAAACACCGTCAGCAAGATGGTAGCCTAGAGATGCGTATAGATTATTAGAGATAGGATTTAGGCTGTATGCATCTAGCCGGATAAATTGAATTTGATTTTGGAGGGCTAAATGTTCTGCATATAGACAAAGTGTTTTACTTATCTTTCTCCCTTGATAAAATGGATGTACGCCGAGTCGATGTATGACATAACAAGTGTCTGTCGGATACTTCCAATATACATTTTTATACTGTACATCTTGATTGCTATCTATACTGATGGTACCGGCTATCTGACCATCTATTTCAAATACATAACAAGTTTTGTTTTCGATGTCTTTTACCACATGCTCTATCAAAGGGTATTTATAATGCCATTGCAAGACATTATTAGCTCTCATACTGTCTGTAACAAGTTTAAATAATGATGCAATTTCTTCGGCATCGACTACATTTGCTAACCTTATCTGCGAAAAGTCCATTTTTAATTAAATATGGACAAAACTACACAAAATATTGAACCTAATAAAAGCTTGGTTGACCAATAAAATCAATCCTTCTCTTCAAAAAATTTGATACTTGCTTCATATTCTCCACTTTCAATATCTTCTTTATCTATCCAATATCTAGATGTGATGATCTCGAAAGTGTTATTTCCTTTGTCTTGAAATCTCCATAATATTTTTTCTGCATCCCCAAAGTCAACGATACCTTCCATTTGATCTTCATACAATCGTTTGATAATGCTACGATCGCCAAGACCTGCTGACAATGCTTTGGTCAATATCTCATTAGTTGCTTCCACTGATCCACCGTCTGCATCCGTCAATTCTATGTTGATAATGGATGCCTCAGTATTGGGGAAAGTACCATTGTAGGCTTTGAACAGTAACTGATTGATATTAAATAAGTCGTAATGATATGATGGGTCTGCGTATTGCTCTGCCACTTTTTCATCTGTCATATCGTGTGCGATGGTTTGGATTTGGCCAGCCGTAAGTGTTTCTCCAAGTTTGTGGGTTAGGATGATTTCAGCAGCTTCATTAGGTTCGAAGTCTGTGATAGCCATATATAATAGATCCTTCAGTTCTTCAGGTTTGACCTTATCTGCGTCGGGTAGATTCATCTTGTCCAATAACTGAATAAAGTCATCGTTGGTCCAATATTGACCTAATTCATTTACTATTTTAATATTTATAATTTTAACTTGTACGTTCATCTTTGTATTTTATACGGTTAATAATATGTGTCCAAGGTACATTATTATAAAGTAAAACTAGCACTATCCATGAATTTTGGGATTTAATTAACGCACAAAAAATACTCAGCGTGTCAAATAATCCATCCTTCGTTCCTTGATATTTATCAAAAAACTATGCTTGGCTACATATTTATTCACTAAAAAAACATTCATTCGTCGATAAAAATAAATCGTTTGTATATAGTACCTGTCTAAAGATAGTACTATGTATTGCATGGTACTATAAATACCCATATCTTTGTGAGGTAATTTGTTCGATCATTCTTCATTAACCATATATAAAGGTAAACCATGGAACTAAAAATAGAAAACACAAAAGCACAGATGCGTAAAGGCGTGCTCGAGCTTTGTGTCCTGTCTATCATAGCTCAGGAAGAAGCCTACCCTACTGACATCATCAATAAACTGAAAGAGTCAAAATTGATCGTCGTAGAAGGTACGCTTTATCCACTGCTCAATAGACTAAAGGATGCACAACTGTTAGATTATACCTGGAAGGAGTCCAAATCGGGTCCACCACGCAAATATTATCAAATCACAGATCAAGGAGGTGAGTTTCTAGCAGGTCTTAAAGACACCTGGAAAGAACTCGATCACGCAGTCAATCAATCACAAAACAACTCAAAAATAGAAGCCCAATGAACAAGACATTTAATATAAACCTTGGATCCTATCCTTTTGCCATCGACGAAGATGCATACAATTATATTCAGAATTATCTTGATACCATACGAAGACATTTTTCGACATCAGATGGATGTGATGAGATACTCTATGACATCGAAGTCAGAATGGCGGAGCTCTTTGCAGAACATCTTAAAGGTAGAGCTATCATCAGCATGAAAGAAGTAGATGAGGTCATCATGATCATGGGAAAACCTGAAGATTTCGGTGCGGAACCAATGTCAGAACAGCATTCTTATAGTTCGACTCGAGGTAGGAAGTCAGATACCAAAATAAATACTGGTAAAAGATTATTCAGAGACCCTGAAGACAAAAAAGTGGCAGGTGTCTGCTCTGGTATCTCCGCTTATTTTGGTATTGAAGACCCACTTTGGGTAAGACTAATATTTGTTTTACTACTTTTCACAGGAATGGGGGCCATTACATACATCGTCTTATGGGCTTTAGTACCTGAAGCTAGTACAACAAGTGACAAGCTTGCTATGCGTGGCGAACCAGCAACCATAGAAAATATAGCTAAAGTGGTAGAGACAGAATTGTCAGAACTAGGCGACAAAATCAACGAATGGAGTAAAGATCTCGGTTCCAAAAAAAAAAATGATGCTGTAAATAACAGTTTCCAAGCTAAATCATTCTTGAGTGGCGGTGTCAATATGTTTGGCACTATTATAGGTGGCATTGTACCTTTGATCAGACAGGTCTTCAAGCCGCTATTCATGGTGATAGCTATCCTAATACTGTCAGCACTTGGTATTACTTGGGCAGCATCATTCATAGGAATTACTTATGCATCTCCTGCCCTAGTTTTTGCAGGGCCTAAATTCAGTTTCATGTCATATATTGGCATTGGGTCATTGCTTTTGGTCGTAGGTATACCTATCCTTAGTATTATGTTGCTCATATCAAGAATGGCATTTAAATATAGGGTACACAAAAATGTAAGACTGACTTACAGGACCGTTTGGATAGTAGCATTGGTGCTATTGATGGGTGTAGGAATGACCACGATCAAGGATTATTCCATGTCCCATACATCAAAATCGATGATGGATTATAATATTGAAAATAAAGAGATCATTATCACGATGCCAGAAGAAAATTCTGACCATTCATTTGGAGTACATTTAGGCAATTTGTTTGTGAATAATGATGAAAACTGGTCGATTAGAGATGTAAAATTTAAAGTAGAAAAGTCTGCTGATAACTTAGTACACATAGAGAAAACGGTTAATAGCAAAGGGTCTGATAATAACGATGCCCAAGAAAATACCACCATAGTATCTAATGACCTAAAGGTGGAAGGAAATACCATCAGCATCTCTAAATTCATGAATATACCTAAGGACAAAAAATTTAGAAATCAAGAGATAGAATATACCATATATATACCAGAAGGTAAGACTGTAGTCCTAGATAATAATGTAAAAGAATCGATGAGATCTTCAGAGTTATTTTCACATGATAAAATATATTCAGACATTGAAAATTTGAAGTGGGAGATTACAAGTGTAGGAGCGACTTCTGGCCTTTGGGAAGATGTTTTTCATCATAATAAAGAAGTTAATACAGGTAATTATAACAAGATTATTATCGAAAGCGAATTTATTGTAAATATTATCAAAGCTGAAAAGTCTAAGGTCACTTTTTCTGGTAAAAAGGAAGCTGTAGAGAAGATTATACAAAAAAATCTGGATGGCACCCTTACGATCAATGTAACAGATGAAACAGATATTAGCGATGTTATTATTAATATAGAAACTCCTGAAGTAGAGTTGATACATTTGGATGGGGTCAGGTCAGCAAAAATAGAAGGATTCAAT
>JBGSOH010000283.1:0-27318 GCA_041739205.1 Saprospiraceae bacterium | reverse complement strand
AAACTTGTTTTCAAGAATTAAAGAAGACAGCGTATTTTGATTGATCTCTGATCGGAACCATTTTATGAAAGTAAGTGTTATTGGGATTAAAGTCGAGAATTGTCTTATTTTGAAGCATGCAGCTATAAGTAAAATGATTTTAATAGAGTTTACATAAATTTTAAACTTAAACATTATTTCAAAATGAAGACAACAATGGATTTACCAATTAGCTTATTAGATGAAGCTCAAAGATTGTTAGAGACTTCTACAAAAAAAGAAACTGTAATCGAAGCTTTAAAAAAGGTTGTTGAGATGCGCAAGAGGCAAGCAATTTTTTTTAATAAAGGTAAATTAGATTTGAAAATCGATCTTGATGCTATAAGAGAAAGATGAAAATATTAGTAGATTCATCTATATGGATTGGTTATTTTAATAAGGGGCATTATCCCAATTTAGAATATTATATATACAATGATGAGTGTACTCCGAAAAGTCCTTAGTATAACCAAAATGAAAAATATTGATTTCTACTGCATTGATAATCGGGTGTTTCCCTTTAGGGTTAGGGTAGAAAACAGCTGATTATCACTTGATTTGTGTTTTCGCAGTGGACTCAATGATTTAGTAGTTGTAAATGATATTATTTTGGCTGAACTAATTCCATATATTTCACATGTTGGAAAATTTGATGTTGTTGATGCCTTAGAGACTATAGATAAATTGAAGCTCAATATAAATTGGTCGGAAATTATAAGTTTTCAAAAAATGAATTTAAAAAATGGTGTAAATAAGGTTGGAATACCAGATTTAATTATTTTACAACAGAGTATCCAGAACAACTACTCTTTGTGGTCAAATGATAAACATTTTCAACTAATTCAAAAATATGTAAATTTAAAATTGTTTGTTGATGTAAATTGATATTTGTTTGGCTTAGCGCCCTGCTAAAATAATATCTCTTTAGCACTATTGGACTTGCAAACTCGTTTGTAAGAATAAAATACAAGTGATGCAAATAAATTTGCCAATCAATTATAAGGCATTTAATTACTAGTAATAAATAGTATGAATAAATATATAGCCATCATGGCAGGCGGTGTAGGTAGTAGATTTTGGCCATCAAGCACAAATGAAAGACCAAAACAGTTTCTAGATATCCTGGGTGTAGGGAAATCTCTCATAAGAATGACTTTCGAGCGTGCATTGAGATTGGTACCTGCTGACCATGTATTCATTGTCACCAATAAGCGATACAAAGCCTTGGTCATAGAGCATCTGCCAGAATTACCACAAGAGAATATCCTTTGCGAACCGAGTATGAATAACACGGCACCTTGCATAGCATATACGGCATTGCGCATCAACGCCTTAGATCCAAATGCAGTTTTTGCTGTACTGCCATCAGACCATGTCATCCTGAAGGAAGAAGAATATGTCAGTAAATTAAGTCAAGCTTTTGATTTTGCCACTTCACATGAAGCGATTGTAACCTTAGGTATTCAGCCTACCAGACCAGATACTGGGTATGGTTATATTAATTACCAAAAGGAAACCATTGGAAATGAGCAAATACACAAAGTCATTTCATTTAAAGAGAAACCTGATTTGGCGACAGCTGAGACATATTTGGAGTCAGGAGATTATCTATGGAATGCGGGTATGTTTGTATGGAGTGTGCCTACTATTCTGAAATCATATAAAATCAATGCACCACAAATCTTAGATGTCCTGATGCAGCAAAATGCATTGTACGGTACAGCCGGAGAGCAAGCCTATATTGATACAGTATATCCTGATACACAAAAGATCTCGGTGGATTATGCCATACTAGAGCGAGCTGATAATGTATATACTATACCTGCGGACATAGGATGGAGCGATCTTGGTACGTGGAATAGTCTCCATGCCTATATGAGCGATGGAAATGATGCAGTAAGCGTAGGTCAAAATATCCATTTGATAGATGCAAAAGACATCATTGTGATATCCAATAACCACAAACAAATCGTAATCAAAGGACTCAAAGATTATATCGTAGTGGATGAAGAGAATGCACTATTGATCTACCCAAAATCTGACGAACAAGAGATCAAAGGAGTGGTTCAGGACCTTATTCAGTAGGTTAAAAAAGGTTGGAGTTTAAATTATAGTAGCCAATATATTAGCTATTTTGTTAAAAAATAATTACATTTGTATAATATATTAGCTAGTTTTATGAATCCATATTCTCTCAAACCACTTCCGTCCGACATTCAGGCATCATTGGCTGATAAGTTTAGAGTTTTGCGTAAAGCACAAGGATATTCACAAGAAGAAATGGCGAATAGATCGGGTGTGTCTTTAGGAAGTCTCAAGAGATTTGAAAATTCAGGGCAAATATCATTAGAATCATTGCTAAAATTATCTCATTTGTTAGATCGATTAGATGATTTTAAAACTGTATTTGTACAAGGTGAAGACATGAAGCAAATAGAAAAACTTTTTAAGTCTTGAGCTCGGTATCAAAAATATCGGTAAAGTTAAATCTACAAGGTCAAATTCATGATGTTGGAAATCTCGTAATGGATACTGATCGCATGATTTATTTTAAATATGATGATGATTTTTTGGACAAAGGTTTAAATATATCTCCTATAGTCCTTAATTACGATGGAACAATACGTAAACCCAAAACCAGTATTTTTGATTCATTATATGGTGTTTTTGCTGATTCGTTACCTGATGGATGGGGAAGGTTATTGATGGATAGATACTTTCAGAACCATCAAAAGCAACTTAGCGATATTACACCGTTAGACAGATTGTCTTTGATTGGTCGGTATGGTATGGGAGCACTTGAATATTTTCCCGAATCGTTTGAGCAAGAAGATTTGTCAAACAATATAGATATTGATTCTCTTTATGCCGAAACACAAAATGTCTTAGATAATGTGACTTCAGAAAATAGAATCGATTATTTGTACCAAATGGGTGGATCATCTGGTGGGGCTCGTCCAAAAGTTTTGATTCATTATAACTTTGATACCAATATCATTAGTAATGAAATCGTCGAAAATAGCGGAAGTTTGCCTTGTATATTAAAATTTCCATCATCGAATGATTTACTAGATATTGCAAATATTGAATACGCATACTATTTAATGGCCATAGATGCAGGTATCGAAATATCAAGATCTGCGTTGGTTTCAAGTAGTAAAGGAAGGCAGTTTTTTATAACCCAACGGTTTGATAGGATAAATACTGGAAAACTGCACATGCATTCTGCAGCAGGATTACTTCATGATGACTTTAGGTATAGTACTATGGACTATGGACATTTGATGGATGCTGCTTTCCGATTAGAAAAGTCTGTATTAGCTTATGAAAAAATATTAAGAATAGCCTACTTCAATTTGGTGACCAATAATAGAGATGACCATAGTAAAAATTTTTCTTTTCTTATGGACAGTTTTGGCATTTGGCGTGTAGCTCCTGCTTATGATCTTACTTATTCTGCTACTTCGCATGGGTATCATTCCACTTCATACGATGGAGAGAGTAAAAATCCAAGTGTAGCTCATATCAAATCTTTAGCAGATATTTTTAAAGTTGAAAATGTAGATAAAATCATCGATCAAGTCAACGAATCTGTTAGTAAGTGGACATCAATCGCCAAAAATTCAGGTGTTTCTGCAACGTCGTCAGAAATGATTGGGAAGTACATTGGCAATGTGATAAAAAGGAAGTAGACGGCAGTTTTAAGTCATGATAATTGGTAACTATTTAGGTCACTGCCCTATAGGGACAAAATATTGGTAGTGATGGGTGAAACCCATCACAAAAGATCTGACCTAAATAGTTATGATAATTTGCAATTTAGTTTATGAATATTCGTCAGTTTAGTTTATGATAATTCGTCAATTTAAAGCATGATAATCTATCAGTTTAGATTATGAAAATTCATCAATTTAAAGTATGAATATTTGTCAGTTTAGTTTATGATAATCTATCAATTTAGATTATGATAATTCGTCAGTTTAGTTTATGAAAATCCCTTTTATTAATAAAATTTAAAGACAAATCTCAGCAAAAAAGACCATAGCACTCGTAGCAAATTCTACGTGGAATATTTACAACTTCAGACTTAACCTGATAGATAAGTTTATTGCCGAAGGTATGGATGTGGTCGTCATTGCACCAGTAGATGAATACCTTACCTATAAAGAAAAGTATCCGTCTGTACGTCATTATGGTCTGAGATTATTGGATAGAGATAGCACCAATCCTATTAAGGATATTCTATTATTACTTGAACTGACTAGAAGGTACAAAAAGATTAAGCCCGACATTATCCTACATTTTACAAACAAGCCCAATATATATGGTGGCATTGCTGCAAGAATAGCAGGCATAAAATCTATAGCGGTCGTGACAGGACTTGGATATGCATTTATAAATAAAGGTTTTGTACGCAAGGTGATGACTATGCTATATCGTTTTTCAGCACAGTATCATCAGAAGTTTATTTTTGAAAATATTGAAGACAGAGAGTTATTTGCGCAATTGGGTATCGTCTCTGGTGGCAAAGCCATTTCCGTAAAAGGCTGTGGAGTAGATACCACATGGTATCATCCTTATCCGAATGGACAGGTTAAAAACAAAACCATTTTTACTTTTATTGGCAGACTTTTGTATGATAAAGGTATCCGCGAGTTTGTTGAGTCAGCTCGACAGATAAAAGCAATCCGACAAGATGTAGAATTTTGGGTCGTAGGTGAGTTGGATGCAGAAAATCCAGCTACGATAGACAAAGACGACTTAGTGCGATGGGTAGATGAAGATGTGGTGTACTATCATGGATTTATCAAGGACGTGAGAAGTATTATTGCTCAGTCGGACTGCATCGTTTTACCATCATATAGAGAGGGATTGCCGAGAATCGTAATAGAAGGCATGTCCATGGCAAAACCTGTCATCACGACGTTAACTGCCGGTTGTGCAGAGACTGTAGATGAAGGCATCAATGGATATCTTGTAAATATAAAAGACATCAAAGGTTTAACTACTGCATTTAATGAATTTCTTTCTTTGACACATGACAGACAAGTAGAAATGGGAATTGCGGGAAGGGCAAAAGCCATCAATGAATTTGATGACAAACGGATAGCATTGGAGATCTTTAATCTGGTGGAAGGTCAATTGTAGTTTATTTGTTTGTCTTAACGTGTCGCTAAGATATTAATGTTGATTTAGAATGGCTTCGTATTTATAGAAATTATTCAATCAGGAACTTTTTGAATATGTACTTGTTTATGTACTTGTTAAATATAATGTATGATAGTTGCCAATTTTACAGAATTCAGAGCTGACCTTAAGAAGTATCTTGATCAAGTTGAAGATGAAAATGAAATGCTCATCTTAAAACGTGGTAGCGGAAAAGGAACAGTTATGATTTCAATGGCTGAGTATAATAGTATGATGGAAACTATTCATTTACTTAAGTCTAAAACAAATGCGTCTAATTTACACGAATCTTTGCAGCAAGCCCAAAATGGTAATTATGCTCAAATTTTAGATGTGTCAGATTTATGAATGTAAAGTTCACATCTAATTCTTGGCAAGATTATATCTATTGGCAAAAAACAGACAAGACTATCGTAAAAAAAATAAATGAATTAATTAAAGAAATTTGTCGTAATCCTTTCAAGGGAACAGGTAAACCAGAGCCATTAAAATATGATTTGGCTGGATGTTGGTCACGGAGAATTACAGGAGAACACAGATTGGTATATCAAGTAGAGAATGATGAAATAATTATTATAGCTTGTCGTTATCATTATGATTAATTTATTTTGATATGTCTTAGCGTCTCGATAAAATAAGATATCACTAGGCTTCTAGCCTGATTTAGATTAGCTTTAGAATACATGAACAATAATCGTTTTCTTTTTATACACTATCACTACCCACCTATCAAAAATAGTGGTGTGTATAGAAATTACTATTTGTCTACAGCTATAACAGATAAATGTACAGCATCCTATTTAATTACAACTGACAATAGGAAAATATTGCCTAATGAATCTCTTCCGTTACAATCACGGATGACCAGATTTGAGGCTATCACATTTGACTACAGGAAGGTGATATCACTATTCAAAGGCAAGGAAAATCGAAGTGGAGCGCAATTTTCAGAAAAAACTAAAGCATCTTTTTTTGCTTCTTGGATGATTAAAATTCAACGAAGTTTCCCTTTCAATATTTTCCTTGCAGAAGGCTCTATTTTTTATATAATTCATGCATATTTTATAGGAAAAAGATTGATTCGAACGAAAAATATTGACATTATATATTCTTCGTTTATGCCTTATTCCGACCACATTGTAGCTTGGATGCTAAAGAAGAAGTTTCCACCACTAATTTGGGTGGCTGATTTCAGAGATCTTCATGTAGAGCCGATCTATAAAAATGTGATTTGGCCAAATTTTCAAAAAAAAATTGAGAAGTTCATCTTGGGAAATGCTGACGTGGTCACTACAGTTTCAGATGGTATATCCCAAAAAATGACGGCATTACATCAGAATGTACATACTATTACAAAAGGTGTAGATATCAGAACGTCGAAAGTGGGTTTTGACAAATTTACCATCCATTATTCTGGTTCGTTGTTTCAGCAATTTAGAGACCCGAGACCTTTGTTTAATACACTGGCTACCTTGATAAAAGAACAAAAGATATATAAAGATCGTATTTGTTTTTTATATGCTGGTAAGGATGGTAGTTTAATGCAGCAATGGGCAGAAACATGTGGCATAAGTGATGTATTTGTAAATAAAGGTCTGCTTTCTCGTAAAGAAGCTATAGAAATACAAGACAAGTCACATATAAATCTTTTGCTTACATCTGCGAGTGACGAACATGCTGGTTTGCTTACAGGCAAACTTTTTGAATACATCGAGGCAGGCAAAGAAATCTTATGTCTTATCAAAGGAAGTCGCGATAAAGAAATCGAAACCATGTTTATAAATTATCAGCTTGGAGAAGTCCTTTACGAAGAAAGTAAGTTGGGTGAATATATTCTAATCAAATATGACGAATACATGAGAACGGGCCAAGTGAATGCACATCATTTACATGAAGAAATCATGAGAGATATGAGCTGGCAACGACAAGCAGAGAGAGTCTTTGATTTGGTTTCTTTGAATAACAAGAATCAATGAAAAAATTACTCTCAGTGGTCGGGGCAAGACCACAATTCATAAAATTGGCTGGTTTACATAGGGCCATTTCAAATCAAAGTGACATTCAACATGTCATTGTTCATTCAGGCCAACATTACGACCATAATATGTCAGGTCAGTTTTTTATGGAGTTGGATATACCCGAACCACATTATAATATCGGTATAGGAAGTGGGCATCATAATATTCAAATTGCTAAATGTATCATAGGTGTAGATGAAATCTTAGCAAAAGAAAACCCAGATTTAGTTATAGTCTATGGTGATACCAATACCACATCAGCAGCAGCAATAGCAGCATCCAAAAGAAATATACCTATTGCACATGTAGAAGCAGGACTCAGAGAATTTGATAAATCTATTCCAGAAGAAATTAATAAATTGCTTACTGATGCAGTAACGGATTTGTTTTTTGTACCTACCCAAACAGGCGTTGATAATTTAGCAAATGTTGGTGTTAAAAAGCATGTTTATCTGACTGGAGATATTAGTTTAGATTTGCTGTACGAAAATGAAAAACTTTGGGAGAAGTCAGAATTGGTAACAAAGTATAATATAACAGAAGACTACATATTTGTGACTTGCCATCGCGCTTCCAATACAGATGTCAAGGAAAATTTAGAGCAAATATTACTAGCAATCAAAGAAATAAAATTACCTGTCATTTTTGCTATTCACCCGCGAACACAACAAAAGATTATCGATTATTCGTTACAACATTTATTCCTTATTGACCATATAAAATTAGTGGAACCGCCTGGTTTTTGGGAGACACAATCGCTGATTAAATATGCTCAAATGGTACTGACAGATTCGGGTGGTATCATAAAAGAAGCATACTTTCATAAGACTCCTGCTATCATTATCGACAAACAAACAGAGTGGTTAGAAACCGTTGATGAAGGATGGAATGTGATTGCAGGTCCTGATAAAAATAAAATTTTTTTAGCAATGAAAAATTGGCAAAGACCCGCAAGGCATAGTAATTGTATAGGTAATGGAAATGCTGGTCATCTTATTGTCAAAGAAATACTTAATTATTTGAATGTTAGAAAATAAAAAAATATTGGTGCTTGCTCCTCATACTGATGATGGGGAATTAGGATGTGGAGGATTGATATCAAAAGCAGTTCGTCAAGGGGCAACTGTTTTTTATGCAGCGTTCTCTACAGCTGACGAAAGTGTCCCTACTACCTTTCCATCCAATCAGCTAGAAATAGAAGTGAAACAAGCAACAGCCATCATAGGAATTCAACCTGAAAATTTATTTATATATAAGCATACTGTCAGAAAACTAAACTATGTGCGACAAGAAATACTAGAAGAAATGATCAAACTTAGGACACAAATAAATCCTGATATTGTCATCCTTCCATCTCGTAATGACATTCACCAAGATCATAGCACCGTCACAGCAGAAGGCATTAGAGCATTCAAAAATTGTTCTATACTTGGTTATGAGCTTATCTGGAATAATCTAAGTTTTGCCACTGATTATTTTTGTGTATTGATAGAAGATGATATTCAAAGGAAGATCAATGCACTCGCTGCATATAAGACACAAGAAGGAAAAGGGTATATGTCACCAGATTTTATTCGATCAATGGCTACAGTACGAGGCACACAAATAAATACTATGTACGCAGAAGCATTTGAGGTGATCAGGTGGATCGATAATTAATATATCACGTATGTTGGCGAGACGCCACTACTAACTCAAGCTAAGCGAGGACGCTTAGCTTAACATGGGTCCGATTTCGATTAGCTTAGCGTCCTCGCTAAGCTAATATTAGTTAAAGCATCTTGCTTTTGTGATGTAATTTGGGTTGAATTATAATTTCAGCATCATCATTTTATTAGTTCAATCACATAGTCGAGACGCCAATATTAAGCCAAGCTAAGCAAGGATACCCAGCTTAACATGGGTCCGTCTTCGATTAGCTTAGCGTCCTCGCTAAGCTAGCATTAGTCAAAGCTTCCAGCTTTTCTGAAGTAATTTTTATTGAATTTTTATTTCAGTATTTTTATTTTTATTAGTTGTTTCATATTGGCGAGACGCCACTACTAACTCAAGCTAAGCGAGGGCGCTTAGCTTAACGATGATCGTCTTCGATTAGCTTAGCGTCCTCGCTAAGCTAGTATTAGTTAAAGCTTCTAGCTTGCTTGATAAAATTATACTTATGTCAGACGGATATCAAATCAGAAATCAATATGGACTTCATTTTCTCACTATGACTATTGTAGGATGGATTGATGTCTTTGCATATTTGGAGTACAAAAATATTATAATTGATAATTTAAGGTATTGTCAGTTAAATAAGGGACTGAATATTTTTGCTTATGTGATTATGAGCAATCACATTCATATTATCTGTCAGACAGATGCAGAATCTGGACTTTCTTCATTAATTCGTGATTTCAAAAGTTTTACTGCAAAGGAAATTATAAAGAAAATTCAATCAGAGAATCATTCCAGAGCAAAATGGATGTTGACAAATTTTGCTTACCAAAGTAGATTTAATACTAGAAATAGTGAGTTTCAAGTTTGGCAACAAGACAGCAATCCTGTAGAACTGGTCACACCAAAGTTTATACATCAGAAATTAGCATACATTCATCTAAATCCTGTAAGAGCAGGCATTGTAGATGAAGCAAGTCATTATATATTTAGTTCAGCACGAAATTATGAAGGCTCTATTGGGCTATTAGATGTCAGTCTACTAGATCTAGGACCAAGTATTGGTTATATTGATTCCTAACTCTTTTTTTGGCGAGACGCCACTACTAAGCCAAGCTAAGCGAGGACGCTTAGCTTAACATGGGTCCGTCTTCGATTAGCTTAGCGTCCTCGCTAAGCTAGCATTCGTCAAAGCTTCTAGCTTTTGTGATGTAATTTGTATTGAATTATAATTTCATCATCATCATTTTATTAGTTCAATCACTTTGGCGAGACGCCACTACTAAGCCAAGCTAAGCAGCTTAGCTTAACATGGGTCCGATTTCGATTAGCTTAGCGTCCTCGCTAAGCTAGTATTAGTTAAAGCTTCTAGCTTTTGTAGAGTAAAACTTAACTTTTAAAATGCATACATTCAAATCATAAAAATGAAATTTAAGGAAAAAATAAAATGGTTATTCCAAGTGGATAGGTTGTTTTTCAATTTTATAAACTTAACATATTCATTAAACTTAAATTTTCAATCAAATAAAAATCAATTATCAATATTCAAGGAGGTTTTTTATCATAAAGTATATGAACTTGGCTTCCCAAAAGGAATCGAAAATGGTGTAATAGTAGATATTGGAGCACACTATGGTTTTTTTTCCATCTTTGCTGCAAAGAATCTTAAGTTAAGTTCAAAGATATTTGCTATCGAACCATCACCAGATAATTTTACATATTTCATTAAAAACATTCACTCAACAGGTCTAAAAAATATCATTCCGTCTCAAATTGCAATTTCAAGTACATCAAAAGATAGACATTTTTATACAGCAAAATCATGGAATCATAGTTTATTTGAAAATTATCTTGACCACATGGTGCCTTCATCCAAAGTGAAATGTCTTTCTTTGGAAGACTTTATGAACATTAATAAAATAGCGCACATAGATTTTCTAAAGATAGATTGTGAGGGAGCAGAACACGAGATTTTGCAAAATTGCGATTTAAACACAATAATGAAAATCAATACAATTTCTATGGAAATTCATGATATGAGTCATTGTGGATTTTCAAATGATGCAACATTGGAAGTTTTAAGAAATGCAGGGTTTGATATATTATTTAGTGATTATGAAAGTAAAAGACATAAAAAAGGATTTAATGCCAAAGTTGTTTTAAAACGTAAAAATATAGACTAATTCTTTGGCAAGACTCCACTACTAACTCAAGCCAAGCGAGGACGCTTAGCTTTACGATCGTCTTCTGATTAGCTTAGCGTCTTCGCTAAGCTACCATTAGTTAAAGCTTCTAGCTTTTATGAAGTAAATATGTTTGAACTAGGATTTCAGCTTCATAGTTCCATTAGTTCTTTCACACTGACGAGACGCCACTACTAACCCAAGCTAAGCGAGGACGCTTAGCTTAACGATTGTCTTCGATTAGCTTAGCGTCTTCGTTAAGCTAGCATTAATTAATGCTTCTAGCTTTTCACCATAATTCATACCATTGACCAGAAAAACCATAGCCATTCATCAGCCTAATTACTTGCCATGGGCAGGTTATTTTTTGAAGATGGTCGCTTGTGATGATTTTGTCTTTCACGATAATGTGCAAATTACAAAAGCTGGTCCAACTCGTAGGGTGAAAATAGCATCAAGACATTCCATAGACAAAATGCAATGGTTAACTGTTCCATTAAAAAAGCATAGTGACTTCGCACTAATCAAAGACTTGAAGATCTCGTGGGAGGCTGACTGGACCAAAAAACACTTGAATCAGATAAAAGATACTTATTGCCAATGTCCATATTTTAGTGATTTTTTTCCAAAAATAGTAGATTGGTATCTAGAAGCAAAGCGTTTTACTTCACTGAGTGAAATGAATGTTTTTTTCATTAAACAGATCATGAATGAACTAGACATTAAAAAAGAAATGCACATCTCGTCAAATTTGCCAGTATCAGGAAGGGCTTCTACATATAATCTTGCAATTACCAAACATCTGAATGGAACTCATTACTTAAGCGGACTTGGAGGTGATAAGTACCAAGATGAAATGGACTTTGTCAGCCAAGAGGTACATTTAGTAAGGATGGATAGTATGGCGGAGCTGAATTTGTTATTACTTGAAATAGAAATTCCAAAGTTATGTTTTAGCAATTCAGTATTAGAGTTAATTTTTAATATAGATAAAAAAAAGTTAAAAGAAATCTTTAGTTGTTCTAAGTTTAACATCCACTGAAAAAAACTTATCTGCCTTTGTCGGTTTAGAAATAATGGACGTCTTCCCGATATAATTTTCTAAATAAACCGCACACATAGTATTTGAAATATGATATAACTTACTATGTTCTTTTTTGGGTATACCACTCAAAATAGCTGCTAAAACTTCAAATCTTACATCTTCTGTATCATATCCGTAATCATGCCAAACTATATTGCTATTGGCATCCTTTCTTAAGGCGAATACATTCCTTGTATCAATTTTTACTGCCTTAAATCCATGTTCCCCATCAACAAAAATTAAATCAAATTTTTTGTCTAACATATTAAAGTTAAACACCTTGGAGTCCGAATAAATGTAACTAATTTTGGAATTATTGGTTATGAAAATTCCATTCTCATCAATTATTTGTTGAGAGAATCCTTTAGCTTTCATCTCATTTACACCTAATGTAAGCAAAGTTAGGCTTTTGCAATTAGGTAATACGTTTACGGCACTCTCACCACGCCAACTACCGATTTCAAAATAATCGCAATCTGAATGTTTTTTTGCAAAACTCTTTAATAAAATATGGTCTGTGATTAATGATGTCCCACTTAGAAAGGTATAAACATCAAGACTTTCATCCAAATTTGGAAACAATTCAATAATGTCGATTGTAGGTAATCGTTGTATCCCATATTTTTTGATGACCAAATTTTTATAATAAATATTCTTAATGATATCATTTAATTTTCTAAAAATAGAAATACTATTTCTTAAGATTTCGAAACATGTGGATATAAAAATATAGACTATATTTATCATAAGGGGAAAGCTGGTTTATTTGTTCTTTTTATATTATAAAAACTAAAAAATCGATTCCATTTAATTTTTTTATAATATATTTTTGAAATATTTAATAACGAACTATTACCTGT
Organism: Saprospiraceae bacterium; assembly: GCA_041739205.1. Lineage (GTDB taxonomy): Bacteria > Bacteroidota > Bacteroidia > Chitinophagales > Saprospiraceae > OLB9. The sequence goes on along the minus strand of JBGSOH010000283.1, from coordinate 14,312 downwards.
GATAACATGTAAATGGTAAAATAAATATACATGTAAAGCTTGGTAGTTTATATTCCCAAACTTATAATATTTTAAATTATGTCTAATACCCACTTTGTATAAGAACAATGGCAAAAAGTGCATTAAACTATTAAAATTTTGAATGGCTAATTTTTCAATTCTTTTATCTTTAAAAGTATTAGCAAATTCGAAAAGTGAAATGATGCAAAAGCAGAAACCATTTAAAACTTGACTGGATGATTTTCCAGGATATTCCTCTATCCATGGGTGATTATTAATATTTATTAAAAGTTTGTTGTATGTTCTTTTTTCGTCAATCATGAAGTTAATAATATTTTGTGAACAGATTTTGTACTTATCATTATTTGTTTCTATAAACCCTCTTATAAGCAACGATGCTACAATGGCTTGTGTAATACCTGAGTACCACGGAGCGACTAGACCAAATTTATTATAATTATTTAAGATAGGGAGGCCTCCATCATCATTTGCAAGTGTAAGGCAAAATTCAGCATGTTCTAGAAATAAACTTTTAAATTTGTCGTCATTTGTTTTTAAGTAATAGTTATAACAAACCAATCCATAATATGCTGGAATCAAAGGATTGACATATTTACTCATATCTGTATAATGATTTGTGTAAATACCATTTTGTTTAATTAGTGTATTGCCAAGTTCGTCTGGATATTCAAAAAATGTGTATGTAAAAAAGAAAGGGTTTTTGTTTAGATTAAATTGATTTAAATTTAATTCATTATCAAAAGAAAGATTCTTTTTATGTACAAATGACTCTAGCCATAAATAAAAAAGAGCAAAAACCTTGAGTTTAATAACATCAATATAATATGTAAAATTCTTTTGATTCATATATTAAATACCTAATTCTTTTTTAATTATTAAGTTTATAACACTTTTTTCAAAATTGGTTTCTACCCATTTTCTTCCATCTTTTGCTTTTTGTAACCTTATATGATCTGGGGAATTTATACAGTCCAAAATAGCACGTGATAAATCCTTTTCATTGTCAGGTAAACATGTAAATGCATATTGACCATAATTAGTTACTTCGGGGATTCCACCAACGTTTGTTGTAACTATAGATATACCCGAAGCCATGCCTTCTATGTTGGTAAAACCTAATGCTTCTGATTTTGATGGTATGCAAAGAATGTTGTTTTCGTTAAACTTAGATATAATTAGATTTTTTGATAGATATCCTGAAAAATTTACAGTTAAATTGGTTTTGCTTTTTAGTTCTTCAGCCAATTTTAATTGATCCTTTTGTGATAGACCTATTACATCTAATTCAAAATTTAAATTATGTATTTTGGTAAGAGCCATATAAAGTATTTTTAATCCACCACGCTCAAAGTCATTCTTAATAAAAAGTATTTTTATAGTATTATGCTCAGAATTCCATTTATGTCTAAATGAATATTCAGAGACGTTTATAGCCCTGTAAATAACCTTGATGCTGTCAGGCTTGATGGCATATTTATTAATCACTTGTTCTTTTAAGTAAGCTGAAACTGTCCATGTTGATTCAGTTTGAATAAGTGTATATTTTTCAACCAATTGATATACTTTTCTTCTGAAAAAATCTAATCTTGGGTCTCCGTCATTTTGTAGATTGTTTTCATCATTTAACATTATTATAAAGTCAGTTCTTTTTTTTATTAAAAGAATTGGAAAAAAAGCTAATAACGGACTAATAAAAATTATTTTTTCATATTTAGCTTGAAAATTATGTTGCTTAATATACTTGTAATAATGGTAAGATCTATATAACATACTAAATATTGAAGTCAATATATTTAACTTCATATCTATACTAAAAACGACATCTGTTTCATTTGTGTTTTCTGTAAGGATATCTACTTTACCCTTATATTCATTAGCAATCAACCTAACAAAATTTGCAGGACCAACAATACCATTTTCGTTAATGGATGTAACTACAAGTATTTTTGACTGATTACTAATCATAAGAAACTAGGCCCTTTTTGCATGCTTATTTTTCTATTCTTATGTATTTCTTTATAATCAAGTTTAAAGAATGATTTTAAAAAGCACAAGTTAGTGTTTATTTTCAATCTGTTTAGAGCAAAAATAGAAAGTATAAGCTTAATAGATACTTTTATAAATAAGAATGATATAGAATTTTTTACATTAGGATTGGAAAAAATTGAAGTTAAGTATTTTTTAAATCCTTCCAGTTCTCTATTTTTGAAATAATTATCAGTTTCTTCTCGATTATGTACTGCAAATGCAGTCGTAAGGATACCAATTTTTAAATTGTGGAATTTGACCCTTTCTAAATAATTATCGTCTTCACCATAATGAAAATAGCATGGATTAAAACCTCCAACTGTCTCAATACAATTTTTTGATAACAGCCATATGGCAGCATTTACAAATTCTGTATTCAAAAGACTCATATTTTCAGTTTGGTTTTTTAAAATCGTTCTTTGATAATATTGAGCAAACCTTTTGTCAAGATTTATTTTTGTACCATCCAAATGCATAGGACTTATTACTCCATAATTATGATTAGCTTTCATACATTCTAATAATAAAGAGATTGTATTTTTATCTACGTAAACATCTTGATTTAATAGTAAAACATAGTCGTATTCTTTATCTAAAGCATATTTCAATCCTAGATTGCAAGCTTGACCAAAACCAATATTTGATTGATTTTTGTATGATATTACATTCGGGTTTTCTTCAATTAGTTTTTCTATTATTTTAATGGTATTATCTGTAGAGAAATTATCAATGATCATGATGTCTGATAAAACCAATGAGTTATGCAGATGGGAAATACAACCTTTTATAAAATGTTCCCCATTATATGAAACAATTATTGTGAGTATTTTCACAAGTTTAATTTTTATAACTTTTCAAATTACCACATGAAGTTCGTAAGAGTATATTAATTAAGGGCTCTGTGTGGCAAAGATGGCTCATGATTATTTGATTTTCTCAGGAAATAACTTTAGAATAGTATTTTTAGTAAATCGAAAAGGAGTTAATATAAATTTACCAATTCTAAAATCATAAGAAGATTTAATTTTATTAACAATTAAATCAATTTGATTGACATCATTAAATATAGAACTACCTATTAAATCTAATTTGTATTTGGAAGATATTGAGACCATATATTTTGGTTGAAATTCTTTGTTGATTGCTATCGAATCGTAGTTACCATTTATTTCCATTATTCCATTTTTTGTAGGTTCATATATTAGAGATGCAACTATAAATTTTTGATATAGAAATTGATTGTAATTAAAATGGTTTTTAAGTAAATCCTTATATTCATTCAAGTATAGTTCTTTTTTATGGAATTTATTGGAGTAATTTCTGGCATCACTATAAACTGACTTTTCTGGTGTTGACATGATTAGTATGCCATCATCTTTAAGTACTCTTTTAACTTCATTTAGGAGTCTATCATGCTCATCTAAGTGTTCAAAAGTTTCGAAGCAAATGATTAAATCAAAAAAATTATCTTCAAACGGGATATTTAAAATATCTCCAATTGTAAAATTTATGTTTTGACGTAGATATTTTTTTGAAGCGTATTCTATTGTTTTAGAATCTAAGTCAACACCTTCGACTTTATATGCTACATCAGCTAATAGTGCTGTGCCATAACCATCACCACATGCAATATCTAAAACTATTTTTTCACTGGCAAAAGGGAATGCCAATGAATATCTATGTAAATGCTCCAATTTAATTTGGCCTTCCATCCCATTTATCAATCTCTCCCCTGTAAACTTCATTAATTTGATTTTAATTCCCAAACAATAGTAGGATGTATAATTCCGGGTAGATCATCTTTTAAGTATTGACCATTTATCATTTCTTTATTGTTGGTAATACTAAAAGATATTACTTTTTTCTCTCTTAAATAAGTAACCCCGATTTGATGATTAAAAAATCCGACTCCAACAAAATATGTACCATTCTTTAATAAGTTACTTGGTATCCAACTATATAATTTAAAATCACCGCTGGGGTGCGCTTTGTCATAATAATCAGTTGAAAAATTATGGCTATCAAATATATTTAAGTCTTCGGAATTAAATAAGTTGAATCCGCATCGTATTATATGCCCTGCTTCTAATATAGTATATTTAATTTCGAGACCAATAACTTCTTCTTGAGAAAAAGTGGCTTTAGACTCCAAATTGTCAGAAACAAGTCTTATTGAGTTTAAAGTAATTATTTTATTTGTTTGTCCATTTTTTTCCCAAATTTTAAAGTGATTCATTAAATCATCTTGGTTAAGGTAATGATTTATAACATTTGTTGTTTTTTCAAACTTTAAAATTTTACCATTAGATAATAAAACAGATTTAGGGCATAGGTCTGATAATGCAGTTAAATTATGACTCACAAACAAAATAGACTTCCCATCTCCTTTGCTCACATCGTCCATCTTTCCTATACACTTCTTCTGAAATTCTGAATCTCCCACAGCCAATACTTCGTCTATCAGTAATATCTCACTATCAAGATGTGCTGCTACTGAAAAAGCTAATCGCATTTGCATACCACTCGAATAATGTTTTAGTGACGTATCTATAAAACTTTCTACCCCAGAAAAATCTACTATCTCATCAAATTTACGTTTGATTTCCGCATGTTTCATCCCCAAGATGGAGCCGTTGAAAAATACATTTTCCCTTCCAGTCAACTCAGGATGAAATCCCGTACCTACTTCTAGTAAACTAGCTACTCGCCCTCTTAATATGATTTCTCCCTTAGTAGGCGGCGTGATCCTACTCAAAATCTTTAGTAGGGTAGATTTACCCGCACCATTTCTCCCTATAATACCCACAGATTCTCCTGCTTCCACTTTAAAATCTATATCTTCCAAAGCCCAAAATTTCTCCTTTTTTGTACCAAAAAGTCTATTGGGCATACCTACCAAGGTATCACGAAGGCTTTTATACCTGCGGTCAATACCTTTTTGGTATTCTTTCCAGACATGATTGACTTCGATGATAGGCTTCAAATTATTTAGGAATTGTGTATTATAAATTTTACTAAGACAGAACAAAGTTATTAATTTTTGATCATTTTATGAAGTAAATGAAGGCTTTGTCATGTTTCTGATGTTTGTTAGAGTTTAACGGATGCTTAGAACCTAAGATTTATGGTGCTTTGGTCAGACGACAGAGATTATGCTATTTCCAAAGTCAGAAAGACTGTGGACAACGAAAACTCTAGACAATATCTGCAAAATATGCTTCTGTTTTTCTAAAGGTAACGATTGCTATTAAGTATAATAATATAATAACCATAGGTACAAAAAAAGATATATCTGGCCAAAAAATGTTTGTGGTATTTGTGATATTGTTTCTGATGAGCTCAATGGCAAAATTTAGTGGATTCAATTCTAGAATGGTTTTGATCCATGGTTGTTTTATGATGGAAGTGTCATACATCACAGGTGTAATAAAAAACAAAGTTTGAATCAAAAAAGGTAATACGTATCTTACATCCCTATATTTTACATTAATTGCAGATAAAAAAGTACCAAGGCTAAATGCTGTAAATACAGTAATGATATAGCCAATCAATAAGCTGAAACTGAGTTTTATCCAAGAAATAGCAATCTCTTCAGAAATAGTATAATAAATAAGAAGGCCATAAAATAGTAAAAGACTTACAATAAAGTCAAATGAAGATGTCAGAACTGCTGAAATAGGAATGACTAATCGGGGGAAATATATTTTTTTTATGATATTGGCGTTGCTCACCATTGATTGTGATGCGTGTGTTACGGCATGGTTGAATAAATTCCAAATTAATAATCCGATAAGATAATAAATCGGTGCAGGTACAGTGCCAGTTGAAATGCCAAGGCCTTCAGACAATAGTAACACAAAAATAGTCATCATGGAAAGAGGCTGCAAAAGGGTCCATACGATACCTAATGCTGCTTGCTTATACCTGACCTTGATCTCTTTCCACGTAAAGAAATAAAGCAATTCGCGATATTGCCAGAGTTCCTTAATCCCAAGATTAAATACCTTTTTGGGTCTAATAACTGTAATATTAATATGATCTGACATTTATATATGTATATTCGCACTACAAATATAGATAAATTTTTAAGTATTATGCGTATTGCTGTTTTGCCTTCTTGGACTTTTAATAAAAAAACACCGGTGGCAGGTATCTATATGTATCAACAGGCTAAAGCATTGTCAGATTTTCATGATGTAGAGTTTTTGTTTTTAAAATGGGGTTTATTTAATAAGAAATCAGCATTTTTAGACGGAAATCTTAAAGTCGTAAGTAGGTCAGGTTTTTGGTTGCCAAAACGTAATATGTTTCTTTTATCATTTTGGGTAGAAAAATATTTTTTATTGTTTAAAGAAAGGCATAAAGCGTCTGCATTTAGTATTATTCATGCGCATGATGCATTGGCAGGGTATGCAGCTTATATATTTTCAGTTAGGACAGGAATTCCATTTGTAGTCACTATTCATAACACCCAATTTTTAGATGATCAAATTCCACAATGGCGTGAAAAGTACATCTCCTTGATGTTTAAAAATGCAAATTGTGTGATAGCTGTTGGCAACAAGTTGTTTGAAAAAATTAAAATCAAATATAAACTGGAAAACATTACACAACTACCAAATTTTATAGATGGGGAGCTATTTAAACCATCAGGAATTGGTAAAAATGACCATTTTACTTTTGTTTCTGTAGGTAGTTTACATCCCAATAAAGGTTATGACATTTTATTAGAAGCTTTTGGTTTACTGTGTAGGCAATATCGAAAAGAATCGTTTAAATTAATCATTATAGGTGATGGAAAAGAAAGAAGAAAACTAGAAAGCTTTATAAAATTAACCGATTTAGAAGAAAATGTGTTAATGTCAGGATGGGAAAATAATAATAAACTACCTCAAATATTTAATCAATCACATGTGTATATATCATCTAGTAGGTTAGAAACATTTGGCATTAGTCCACTCGAAGCACTTGCTTGCGGTATACCAGTGATTTCAACCATTTCGGGCGGTCCAGAGCAATTTATAAATGCACAAAATGGAATATTAGTTGAAAAAGAAAGTGTTTTTGAACTTAAAGATGCAATGGACTTTTTATATCATAACTTTAATAAATATTCTGTCGATGATATATCAAAGAATATTCTACGAATATACGATAAGAAAACCATTGCACCCTTACTCTCGGACTTACTAACTAATATTGTTACTAAAAACAATAATTTATCTTAAAATGACCATTTTGCCAAACCCCTTGGTGAAAAACGAATCAGTTTTTGCTGTTTTAAAAGCATCATATTTTTCACCTTCAGCATTACGAACATTCACTTTATACAAGTAAACACCATTAGCTAATTTACTGCCATACTCGTCAGTACCATCCCATTTAAAGGCTGTTCTATTGACACCAATATTTAATGGACCCAATTCTTCTTTAGTTATTTCTCTTACTACTTTACCAGACAGTGTCATAATGCTGATAGACATCACTTCAGGGATATTACTACCTGTCAAAGTAAAAACAAATTGAGTAGAAGTAGAAAATGGATTAGGATAATTGAGAACATTTGATATAGATTCTTCTTCGATTACATTAAAATTAACCGACCTAGGATTGACCCCTGATTTATTGCCAGCTGCATCTGATGCTTGAACAAATAATTTATATTCGCCAGATTTTAAAGTCGGATAGTATTGCAAAGTTGCAAATTTGTTATTACTATCTGATGGAATGAATTTTATATTTGGACTATCCATTGGGATATTAACAATCTGATTTCTACCAGTGTCTAACTTGATTTCAAATAGATTTTGGTCTGTGATTGGTAAAAAAGTGTTATCATCTTGTAAAGTTATTTTTATCTCTGGGGTAGGTGATACAATATCACCATCCATAATTTTTATTCCATCAAAGTATACATCCATTAATGGGTTACCGTTATCCTTTTTTATATAAAGATTTTTTTTGCCTATATTGTTAAAATAGTGTTTTTCCAAAAATCTTTTGTCAGAATTTGCTTCTACAACAACCAAGAATTCTCCATTTTCAAAAAGTTTATTTTTTTCTATTTCGATATGAACTGTATCCTTTAAATTCAAGTTTCTATAAGTCTTATGATCAATTATTTGTTGATTATTACTTAAGTTGATAAATGAAAATTTCACGTCTAAGCTATCGGTTTTGATATCTGACAAATTTCTAACTGCAACCACTAATTTAAACTTATCGCCTTGAATTATAGTGTCATTATAGAAAGTATAAAAAGATGTGGGGTCTATTGCTATATCAGGATATCCTTCATAATAAACTCTTAAAAATTCCACATCTGGAACACTTCTGTTTATTTGGTCTTTAACATAATATTCTAATCGTAAAAACGGGAACGAATCTAAGTTGAAATTTTCTAGATCAATAGTTTGTTGAATACTTTTAGAAATAACTTCTCTTTCTTCTCCATTTTCCTTAATACCAATTACATTAAGATAAAGTGTATCTGCTGTCGTGACATTATCAAATTTATATTCTATTTTATTCCATTTAGTTGCTGGGCCTATGGGTAATGTTTTTATTTGGCCTTGATTGCTTTGATACGGCACTATCATAGTCGCATCTATTTCATCATTGATGCTATTACCTATTACTTCGCTTATGGGTAACCCATTTTTTGTAAACATAAAGATGAAAGGTGCTGTACCAATTGTATCTAATTTTCTAATGTCTTTAGCCCCTTGATCTTCGAGCACTGAAAATAATGACTTACCATAAATTAACTCATCATCTTTCCAACTTTGTGTGTTTAGATTATCATTTACACTATTTAAAGCCGAAAAAACTGTTACGTAATAACCATCTTGTATTATATTTTCGACAAAGTCCATAATTGTTTTCCGTTGCTCTGGTGTTTCAGTTTTAAATGAAAATGACTGGTTGGACCTTGATGTGCTAGTTGTAATACTTCCAAAAGCGCCACCACCAATATTATTAACTAAATCTCCAGTAACTGGATCTGTAATAACAAAACAGATTGCACTAGATGTAAAATTCCATGGTCGTATGCCAGCTCTCACTGCACTGAAATTTGTTCTATAACCTATGATGTCGGGTACGTAAATACCATTTTTCATCTGGACAAAAATTTCAGCTGGAGGAAACTTATATTTTCTGTTTTCTTCCATATTTATAAGTTTAGACCCATTATTATCAGCAAGTTGAAAATAATGACTGTGATTCCAGCCTTCACTACTATTTGGCAAGTAGATAAAGGAACTGTTTTGCCACAAATAACCTATTTCTGGATTTATGCTATCAGGGCTAATTCTCCAGTAATAAACCATATTTGGAACCATATTTACATTTGGTTTCCATGAAATAATACCCCCTTCGGATTCTTTATACTCCATTACCAAAGATGGACTATTGAAAAGTTTAGTCGTATCTATTTCTAGACGATATTTGTTTTTTGCGAGAAAAGCATTACTTGTTGATGCTTTGAGTATAATATCTGCATTATTTACAATCGCATAATTATCTGGATGGACTGGTATAGCTGAGTTGTCTAGAATATAAAATGCAAAACCATTTTGATTGCCTGATTCAAGCTTATTATTATTAAATGCATCTGGGGCTGGCTTTTCATTAAATTGTTCAGTTGGGTTTATTTGCCCTAAGATTGTATTTTTACCAATGCCCGCAACTCCCGCTGACTTTAGTTTTACAGAAAAACTTTTACGCGAGATTGGGACGGGTACTTTTGTTCTGATTGTGTCAAAATATACACCATTTTGTAAAAGATGATAAAAAACTAAATCAACACTATCTGATATGTTTTTTCCTAAATTTACTAGATCAAAACTTAGCTCAATTTCTTTGGTAGAACTTGTAATTAGTTCTGGATTTGTTCTTACTGATTCATAGTCAAATATAATATCTGCGCCTTCAGAATGATATAATTTAATAGCTGGGTCACCATGATATGTAAGTTGCTGATAAAAAGCTAAATTTGAAAAATTTTCATTTCTATGATTTTGATTTGTAGTTTTTATAATATCTCCTATTGATGACCCATATTGAGAATCTCCCATTCTATCATAAAGTTCTCTACCAAAAAGAGTTAAGGAATTAATAAACCCAGTCCCAGATGATGCTAAAAAACCAATGGAGCCTTTATCTTTTTCAAAAACAAATTTTTCACTAATACCGCCAGTTCCTATCGTGTGTATGTTGCCAGAGTAGCAACCTAAAGAATTTATGATAGGGTATTTACCAAAATTATTATAATCTTTTGGATTTTCTAATGAAAAGTCGAACGTGCCAACGGCTGAGTGACCAAAAAATGTGATAATGTTTACACCAGTATTAATAATATTTTTTATTTGATCAGAGGCAGCTGATGCTAATATTTCTGTATTGGTTTTGTAGTAAGTATTTACTTCTATACCCATCATTGAATTTTCAATGATAGATTGCATACTTTCTAAGCCACTTCGAATGGATGATTGTTCCCCAGGAGTACTTCCACCTCCCAAATGTAGAACTCTCTTCATCCAAAATTTATCTTTATCCGTCTGTGGACCAAATGGAGCTAGTTCGTATTGCCTTACTTTATCTAGATAATTCTTTATGTCAGTAGGTGAAGTTGCCGCAATTCTTCCTATCGCAAAATATGGGTCAGGATAAAATTTATCCGAAAATAACAAATTATCTGCACCGGGCACACCATAGGTTGGCACAAAAAATACTTTATTTTCTGTATTTAGAATATCTTCTTTACTTCTCATATCAGGATATTCTACGGCTTTGCCTATAATGAGAACAAATTTTACATTTTCCCACTTTGACTTCATATAGGCTGCAAAATTTTTTATCCCGAAAAAATGTTTTTCTATCCCATATCCAAAATGTTCGTAAATGTCTTCAATATGAATAATTTCAGTCTTGAAGTTTCCGCCCTCAGGGCTTTGTCTGTAATCAGCATATTCTTTAACATAGTCTATTCCTTCTTTATGAAGGTTCTTATTAGTAATTATTATGTAATCTTGACCATTGTCTGAAAATGAATTGAAATCTAATCTTATAATCATACTCGGCTTTAATAAACCGTTATTAGAATCTGTAATAAAATATTTCGTTATCTTACTCTGTGAATTCAAAATACATTGAACATTGTTTCCAGTAATATTTGTATTATATCTTACCCCATTTGAAATATCATATACAAAAGATGGATTACCAGCTTGGTTAAAATTTATAATTTCAATGAAACTTTTTGTTGTTGTAGGTGACATTTTAAAGGCAAAAGAGCTTTTATTTGCAAAGTCAAATAATCTAGGATATTGGAGTGATACAAACGCAAGTCTATGTTGATCATAAATACTTTGATTATTTGTTAGTTTTAAGGTGTTATTTTCGGTTAATTGGCTTAAACTTATATCAAAGTCTTGTTGAATTGTCTTTGGTGGTTGGGATGAGACATTACCCAAAACATTATTATTAAAATCAAATATTACATTGTTGTATACACCATTGTGAGTGTATCTAAAAGATAATTTTGCATTCGGCCCATTTTGAAAAATTCTATCTGATTTTAAAATTGTGTTTGAACTTTGCCTGTAAATGTCGCCAAATCCTTCTGATGCATCAAAACTTGAATATTGCCATTTTCCAATGTCATTTTTTAAGAACGTACCACTATACACCACCTTCTCTTCATGCAAATAATAAGGAAATGGCGTTAAATTATTGTTGTTGTAATCTGGATTAACTTGTGTGTATCTCAGATTATTCGTTTCTGGGGAAATAGTCAGAAAATAGGCATTGGTGTCTGTTACTACAGAATATTCTGGATTAAATAGATCTGTTTTCCAATCTTCGTAAAGAAGTGAATCCAATCCTATGGTATTTCTTTCACCATAAAATTCGATAAAGTCACCTGCATTAAACTCATTAGGGTCACTTACGTAAATAGCTTGCTCTTTTCCGTAATTAAATAATTTTAGATCTATTCCTTTGATCGATTCATTTGGTAAACCTGCTTGGACTAGCTCTTCATAGGAGACTCTATACATGCCGTCTTGGGCAACTTTAAACTTATAATAGGTTTTGGCAGGGTTTATCCATTCATTACCGAATTTAGTTTGGGCTTGCATGGAAATTATCCATGTAACTAGAGACAAAGTTAAGATAAGTAGCTTGCTAAATTTTGGCATATTTAATTATATTGTAATATGTTTGTATTTATTAATGTATTCTCTAACGACAAAATTAAGGATTATTATATAAAACTGAAAAAAAAAGTGTTAAATTAAATTTTCCTTTTCAAAATGATGACAATTTGTCATTTTAAAGCTGATTTCTCACGTATTTCATGGTGTATTTCTTCTTTATCTTAAGTAGAAATTATGCATTGCCTTCAAAAATTTATTCCTTACAAAACTTTTTATATCAAATACTTGGCTATGTAGAAAAATTATAGTTGCTTTGCACATAATTAGTGTACTAACTAAAATATATATTTGTTTTGGAAGCCACCTTGCATAAAATAAAACAACCTGAAGTATCTGGTTTTACCATCGAAAAGACGGTAAAACTTATGAAACTCAGCTTCTCTAGGATACTCATGATGCATCCAGAGATAGACATCACAGTAGATCAATGGATTATTATCCAACTACTTTTTAAACATAAGAACTTAAGTCAACAGCAAATTGCGGAGCTTTCTTTTAAAGATGCTCCCACAGTCACCAGAATTATTGATATCCTAGTTAATAAAGATATTGTACGGAGAGATGCTGACCACTTAGATAGAAGAAAGTTCTCTATTTTGCTAACTGACAATGGCATAGATACGTATAAAATGGTAATTCCAATACTAGAAGAATTCAGAAGAGAAGCTTATGCAGATATAGCCCATGAAGACTTAATTGCGCTGGAAGAAACTATGAACAAAATATTCCAAAATCTCTCTAAACAAAATTAATATGCATTATCATTCACTTGGTCATATACCGCATAAAAGACATATTCAATATCGAAAACCTGATGGTACTTTGTATAGCGAGCAGTTATTTTCTACAGAAGGTTTTAGTGATATGTACTCATTATTGTACCACAATTATCCACCAACTATGATCACACAAGTTGGTGATCCTGTAAATGTAGCTCCAAAAACCATCCACGATAAACAACTCAAACATAGAAGTTTACAAGGATTTAATGTAGCTCCAGAAGATGATTTTCTCAATAGCCGCAAACCTGTCCTTGTCAATAATGAGTGTCGAATCATCCTAGCAGCACCACGGTTGAGTATGACCAATTATTTCTATAAAAATGCTGATGCTGATGAGTGCATTTTTGTACACATTGGTTCAGGAACACTCAAGACTATGTATGGCGATATTAGATTTGAATATGGTGATTACTTAGTCATTCCTAGAGGGACTATCTATCAACTGCAGTTTGATAGCACTGATAATAGGCTTTTTATAGTAGAGTCTACAGCTCCCATTCTTACACCTAAGCGTTATAGAAATGATTTCGGGCAATTGATGGAACATTCTCCATTCTGTGAGCGAGATATCAGAAAGCCAAATGTATTAGTCACACACGATGAAAAAGGAGATTTTCTTCTGTACATCAAAAAACAAGACAACCTCTACCCTTACCATTATAAAGCCCATCCCTTTGACGTAGTCGGTTGGGATGGGTATTTATACCCATATGCTTTTTCAATACACAATTTTGAACCTATTACAGGTCGCGTTCATTTACCGCCTCCTATCCATCAAACTTTCGAAACTAGAAATTTTGTAATTTGTTCTTTTGTCCCGAGATTGTATGATTATCATCCTTTAGCAATACCTGCACCATACAACCATAGTAATATAGATAGTGATGAAGTACTTTATTATGTAGATGGTGATTTTATGAGTAGAAAACATGTGGACAAAGGGCAAATCACCTTACATCCAGGTGGTATCCCTCATGGACCACATCCTGGAACTGCTGAAAAAAGTATTGGCAAAAAGGAAACACATGAACTTGCCGTAATGGTAGATACATTCAAACCACTACTTATGACCACCTACGCTGCGGAGATCGAAGATGATCAATATGCGCTGAGTTGGCTATGATGTTTATTAGTTTAATGTCAACCTTGAGTCCACTCCGAAAAGTATTGAAATAATAAAATACAAATATAGGATAAAAAATGGACACATGTTATAAATTTGTGATATCAAAATATATATAAACAGGATGCTCAAGAAATC
>JBGSOH010000282.1:0-28709 GCA_041739205.1 Saprospiraceae bacterium | reverse complement strand
GACGTAAGTAAAATCAGTCAAACTCGAATCAATATATGCGCACTGATGCAACAAAGCTTCTTGTAGACCGAAAATAGATACATCATAATGACGCAATTGCTTGACCATGTATTCTTTACGATCATTCCAATTATTGACTTTGTCATTTTTATCATCATATTTGATATTGTAGGTAATGACGTGGGTCAACTGAGCTTTCAGCGAGTGGATATTGAAAATATTGGTCAACAATATCCATAAAAATAAAAAAAGATGTCTTAATGTTATCATAGGTCAAAATTAATTATTTTTTAGTTAGTTTTGATTCTTCATTGAGCATTTGAGCAGATATTTCGATATTTCTTTTATACATTCACATTATGATTTACTTTTGCTGTGGTTTTTAACGTTGCAAACCAACTAAGATTTACTTATGTTCAGACAAATTTCAAATATTATAGCTTTGTTTTTTGGTACCATTACTGGCAAAAAATCAGATGCACTACGATATATTTTCTATTCTGGATTTGCAGCGTTGGTCCTTTGTGGTTTATTAATTTATTTGGGTTTTAAATTTGCTACGGTTACGGGTGATTATCTTGGTTCGTTAGTACCTTGGGAATGGGCACATGAGTCAATTGTATTTTCGATTATAATAGGAATAGCGGTGTTCTTGCTGTTTTTTATGCTGATCAAATATATATTACTGATCGCTTTATCGCCTATGTTGAGTTACATATCGGAAAGAACAGAATTGGTATTGCAAGGCAGTAATAAAGGTGCTGGTTTTTCATTCGCAAAATCAGCTGTAAGAAGCGTGCGTATCAATATGAGAAATATGCTCAAAGAATTATCACTCACAATTTTTCTATTGATTTTGGGATTTTTTCCCCTTTTGACAGTATTTGTGGTGCCTGTTATGTTTCTTGTACAAGCCTACTTTACAGGATTTGGTATCATGGATTTTTATCTTGAGCGTCATTTTACTTTCAAAGAATCTGTTGCCAAAGTCTATCAACACAAGTGGGCAGCCATTGCCCTTGGTGCTATATTTTTGGTCATGTTTGCCATTCCAATTTTAGGTATTGTGCTAGCACCTTATTTTACTACGGTGGCTGGAACAAGGTATTTTATTGAAAAAATAGAATCACCTAGTGCTCTGTCAAGATAAAAAGTTAAATAATAATGGCCGTTATTTTTTTGAAGAACAAGAAGAAGAGCGTAAAGAAATCGTCGCAAATGATTTTAGCTCTGAACTGTGGACGCCGCGCCACAGCTTAGTCGACATCTTATAAATGATAAATGAACGGCGAGTATTTTTAACGCAGATATTCGGAAAAAGAACAACATTTCATGAAGTTCTTTATCTAGTCAGAGCACTACTGCAACTCAAGGCGTAAACTTATAACCCACACCTCGAATAGAGTGAAAATGCTGTGGATCGCGCTGATCCTTTTCAAAATATTTTCTAAATGAAAGAATAAAATTGTCTATCGTCCGCGTAGAAGGGTAGATGTCGTATCCCCAGACAGTCTGAAGTATTTGCTGACGAGAGACTACTTCACCTTGTCTTTCGATTAACAATTTTAGAAGTAAAACTTCTTTTTTGGTAAGTCTAAATTCGCCATTAATACCATTTGCATCGTAGGTCACAAAATTGATATCATTGCCACTGAAACTATATTTTTCTAGATCTTTGGCATTTTCTTCCGAACTCCTTTTTAACAAGTTTTGCACACGAAGTAGTAACTCTTCTAAGTTGAATGGTTTCGTGAGGTAGTCATCCGCACCGAGTTTGAGACCTGTGATTCTGTCATTAGATGTATCTTTGGCTGAGATGATGATGATACCTACTTTGCTATTGCGAAGTCGGACTTGTTCACATATTTGAAAGCCATTTACTTCTGGCAACATCACATCCAGTACCATCAAGTCAAAGTGTTGGCCTTCAGCTAGTTCTAGTGCTTTTCGACCATTATCAGTGGCGACTACTTCATATCCATCTAGCTCAAGATTCATCTTGATGATTTTGCGTAATTGTTCTTCGTCTTCTACTAGTAATATGCGCATGTTTATGATTGTTTTTTGGGTAATGTAATGATAAATTTACTTCCTTTTGGGGCGTTATTTTGTATTTCCATGAAGCCATTGTGGGCTTTTGTGATCTTATCTACGATATATAACCCTAGACCTGTTCCTTTTGTTTCTCTAGTCTCTTCGCTGCCTACTCGATAGAACTGTCCTGTTACTTTTGATTTTTCATTTTCTGGAATTCCAATACCTTCATCAGTCACTTCTATAATGATGTTTTTTTGATTTTCATATGCCTTAATATCAATTTTAGCAGGTTTTGGAGAGTATTTTATGCCATTCTCTACCATATTATTGATGATAGAAATAAAAGCTTCTTTGTCCGCCATGATATTCAAATCTGGATTAGGAAGATGCGTTTGAATATTTACTTCAGGGCTTTGAAAGTGTGTATTTTTAACTACTTCGTGGATGGCATCGTGGACATTGATGAGTTCAAAATTGTAAGTGTACGAATTATTTATCCTTGTGGTCAGTAATAGATTATTGATGAGTTTTTCTAATCTAGTACTTTCAGATAAAATACTTTCGTGAAGGTCGACAGTCTTTTCCGGTGGCAATTTTCTTTTTAATAGTGTCTGAGTAATGAGATTTATCGATGCAATGGGAGATCTAAGTTCATGGGTGACAGAGAGTAGGAAATTCTTTTGTTTTCCTGTATTTTCCACTTCTTTGATATAGGCATTTTGGATAAACCAAAGACCTAAAATGAGTGAGATACCAAAAACCATACCTTCACCAAGAATCATTTTTTTATTTCTTTCAAAGGTAGATGTAATCGTTTCGTATTCAGGAGTCGTTTTGATATCAAAATCTTTCACTTCGAATATTCTATTCTGACTTTCTTGAAGCAATTCTAACTTTGACTCGTACAAACTAGTATTATTTTTGAGCAATAATACGGTCCACCATATTAATGCCATCAGCATATAGACCATTACACCATAAGAAAGAAACCTCATAATCTCGCAATATTTACTTTAATCCATGAATAACATTCATTTCGCCACAAAGATTTACAACTATGTACGTTTACTATGCACTTTTTAGATTTAATAACAAAATATACCCTAAACAACAAAATTGACCTTTTCGTCAAAACCACGCTTTCTTATTTTTCAAAATGTCAAAAAATCGTATATTCACTAAATTGGCACAATTATTTCTATATCTTTATGTGAAATATGATTGTTTTGATGCAAAATCAGGTTTATTCCAGATATGTTTACCAAATGCTGATGTCGTATGGCCGTGTGGCTATACCGTCTTTGGGTACATTTACCTTGCATCCTTTGACGGCTACTTTTAATCATGATCGATCAAAACTATCTCCACCTGCTACCCAAATTTCTTTTAATAGTCTAGTTGTAGAAGATGTCCTGTTTGAACGTCAATTGGTAGATGCAGGAATGAGCGCCGTTGATGCCAAACAAATGCAGCTTGCATTAATCAATGATTATAATACATCTTGGCACCAAAATCAACAATTTGAAATCGGACCATTCGGAACGCTTACACCAGAAGGTTTTGTAGAAAAATCTGTGGGAACATTCAATCGTTACGAAGGACTCGAGCCTATCTCAGTGGCAGCTTTACCTACTTATTTAAAGAGAAATGGTGATTTTGTAAAAGTTGCAGATGCACCAATTCTATTCACACAGCCGACTTCGACCACGACAACCAATTATTTATGGCCTATTTTGCTAGCATTAATTACATTATTAGTAATATTGGCTTGGTTTTTTTCTAGCGATTCTGGCGAAAATAAAGAAACCATAGTACCAAAAGAAACAGAAACTGAAATCGCTCATACATCTGCTTTAAACGACGATAGTTTATTGACTGAAATTGATTCTATTTTGGAATCAAAAGAAACGTCTCTAATTATTAAAGACACTTCTACTTCAATCCTTGAAAAACCGGTTTCTCCTTCTGTAAATGAGTCGGAAGCAAAAGGTACTCAACAGAATACATCTTTAAAATCATGTATCGTCATCGTAGGTGCTTTCAAGAATACCAATAATGCTAATAAACTTATCAAACGCATACGTGCTAAAGGATTTAAGACGTATTCACAAATGCATAATGGACTTAAAAGGGTAGGGATTTCTTATGATTGTATCGCAAAAAATCCTGATCTCTTTAAGACTAGTGTTCAGAAACAATTCAACAAAGACGCTTGGCATCTCCATGATACCATATAGTTCTCCTTGGGAAGCTAATATTTTACAAGACTGAAAAACGGACGATCATCCAAAAAAATACTATCTTTGCCCACGCAAAAAATGTCAGTAGATATGTCAGATCAGTTAATAAATGTAGCCCAAGAAGGACCTTTTTATATCCTTACTATTAATAGAGCCACTGCACTCAATGCATTGAATAGACAAGTTTTTGATGAATTGGATCAGTTTTTTACCAACCATTTTAGTGACTATTCCATCAAAGGAGTCATCATCACAGGTGAAGGACAAAAAGCATTTGTAGCTGGAGCTGATATTAAAGAATTTAGTACTTTGGATGCTATAGGCGGATCTGTCCTTTCAAAGCGTGGACAAGATATATTTTTCAAAATAGAAAGATTTCATGCACCTGTCATCGCTGCTGTCAATGGATTTGCGCTTGGTGGTGGATGCGAGCTGGCTATGTCATGCCACATTAGAGTCGCAGGAACAAATGCTAAATTTGGTCAACCTGAAGTAAATCTTGGCCTTGTACCTGGTTATGGTGGATCTCAGCGACTCATTCAACTCATCGGTAAAGGCAAAGCTACTGAAATGTTGCTCACAGCTGATATGATCAATGCAGAAGAAGCTTTAAGGCTTGGACTAGTGACCCATGTGGTCGAATCAGGTCAAGAAGTCACAAAAGCCATGGAAATATTAAATAAAATTGCCACCAAAGGTCCTTTAGCTGTAGCTCAAAGTATTTCTTTAGTAAATGCATATTTTGATAAACAAATCGATGGCTTTAAAAAAGAATATGAAGACTTCGGTCATACCATAGGCAGTGAAGATTCTAAAGAAGGCGCACTCGCTTTTGTAGAGAAACGCAAAGCCGAATTCAAAGCTAAATAGAGTCTGCTGAAATTCACAAAAATAATTGATTATCAAATTAATATGCTTAAATTATGTTAACTGTTTGCTTGCGAATATGATGGAAATACTCAAATTTTTAGTCCAAAGTTCAAATTATTTTTGTAAGTCAGCTGCATTCAATTTACTTCAACCTCTTCACCTTGAAGTATTAATATACATCTGCGGCTTGAAGTTTCGTACCTTAAGCACATCTGACTTTTTCATTAGACCCTAAATAATCATAAATGTTTGATTTTCATACGGATAAACCACGATATTTTGAGATTCAACGAGTCGTCACAGAAGAAAGTATCATTCCTTTTATAACACCGTACTTACACAAATCTGAAGATAATCGGGTCTTAGAAATAGGATGTGCAGAAGCAGGTGTCTTAAAAGCTTTTCTCAACCATGGATATCATGTCACAGGTGTAGAATTGTCCACTGCTAGGTATGAAAATGCAAAGAAATTTCTCGCTGAAGATATCCAACAAGGTAGGGCAGGTGTCATTAATCAAAATATCTACGATATCGATCCCCAAAAAGCCTTTCCAAAGCTATTTGATGTCATTGTCTTAAAGGATGTGATTGAACATATACCAGACCAAGAGCGTTTTATACCAAAGCTGAAAGAGTTCATGTCAGATAATGGCATTATATTTTTTGCATATCCGCCATGGTGGATGCCTTTTGGTGGACATCAGCAGATTTGCGATCATAAATTGTTGCGTACTTTACCTTGGTTTCATCTTTTTCCTGTGTCTGTTTATACATGGATATTAAAATCTTTTGGAGAAAATAAGGGTACCATCAAAGAGCTTTTAGAAATAAAAGAGACAGGTATTAATATCGGGAGAATGTATAAAATTCTAAAAGACAATCAGTTTACGATTTTAGAGGAAGTCCATTGGTTTATCAATCCGATTTATAAACATAAGTTTGGTTGGAAACAAAAAAAGCTTTTACCTTTTTTAGCGAGTATCCCGGTACTTAGAAATTTTATCACAACGGCGCATTATATTGTTTTTAAAAAATGAGTCCACTCCGAAAACACAAATTGATTGATAATCAACCGTTTCTAACCCTGACTCTAAAGGGAAGCAATTGATTATCAATGCAGTAGAAATAAAAAGTTTTCATTCTGTTTTAACTAAGGACTTTTCGGAGTAGACTCAAAAATAAAGTCAAAAAATTATCGTTACTGAATATGCAATAGTTGTTTGTTAAAAAACAATTTTAAATCCATTCAAAATCTTAACAAAACAAATCCAAATGAAGCAACTTACCAATAATATCATGATGATTCGTCCAGCCAACTTCGGCTTCAACGAACAAACCGCAACCAACAATGCTTTCCAATCAAAAGATGTAATTTCTGATGCTGCATCACTCAAAGAAGTAGCAAAAAAAGAGTTTGATAATATGGTTAGTATCTTGGCGTCAAAGGGTATCAATGTTATGGTCATAGAAGATACCGTATCGCCTATAAAACCAGATGCTGTTTTTCCCAATAACTGGATAAGTTTGCATGAAAATGGTACGCTCATCACCTATCCCATGTACGCACCCAATCGTCGGATAGAAAGAAGAGAAGACATTATCGAACAGATCGAAGCGTCCTTTAAAGTTAAAAATAGGTATTCATTTGAGTTTTATGAAGATGAAGATGAACTGTTTTTAGAAGGTACTGGCAGTATGATTTTTGATCGACCAAATGAAATCGTTTACGCATGTCTGAGTCAACGTACAGACGCGACACTAATCGATAAGTTTAATGTGTTGATGGGTACAAGTAGTATCGTGTTCAAATCTGTAGATCAACATGGACTAGAAATTTATCACACCAATGTAATGATGGCACTTGGCGAAGATTTTGTGGTCATTTGTATGGAAAGTATCCCTGATGAAGACAGCAGAAAAGATCTTCTAAAATCATTCGAACGTACAGGAAAAGAAGTCATTGAGATTACATATGATCAAATGGCGTCTTTCGCTGGCAATATGCTAGAAGTCATTAGTAATGATGGTACAAGATATTTAGCTATGTCTCAGACCGCTTATAATGCACTAAATAAAGATCAGAAAGAACGATTGTCTCAAAAAACAAATCTTTTACCAATACCTATTGATAACATCGAAAAATTCGGTGGTGGTAGCGTACGATGTATGATGGCAGAAGTCTTTTTGCCTGAAAGAGAACAAGAAGAAGAAGAAGAGTAATCTTCACAGATTTATGTCAATTCACAAGTAATAATTAAGTATTATAAAAACAAAAGCCCTGCAAACTTTGATGTTTGCAGGGCTTTTTTAAGTTTTGAACTATTCGTTTAGATTAATTGAAAGTATATCTTACTCCTAATTGCATCTGCCAAACATCACTCAAACCAGCACTTTTAATGTATGTTTTATCATTAAATGTACCATCTGTATTTGCTGCAAGTCTGTAAACAGGTTCACCTTCTGCGTTTATACTTCTGAAAGTAAGTGGGCTATTATTCACAAATCTGTCACCAACTCCCCATTTATTGCTAATAAGGTTTCCAAAGTTAAAAATATCAGCACGAACTTGAAGACTGTTTTTCTTACCACCCACTTTAACATAGAATTCCTGAACAATAGAAAGGTCAATTGTTGCTAACATTGGTATTAACACTCCATTTCTTTCAGCATATTGACCTCTTCTTGTACTCAAGTAATCATCTTGATCTATGTATTTATCTAAAGCATCTGCTTGTGCTTCAGGAGTTAAAACCACATTATTAACTGTGTATTGCTCGAAGTTAAGGTCGGTCGCTTTTACTGGAACAAACATAAGATCATTTGCAGTACCTTGGTCACCATTTAAATCTCCATTAATTCTGTATGAGAATCTACCTTGGTTTTGCATTTGGAAAAATATTCCAAACTGCGTTGATGCTGCATTTGCATACTCTATTTTGTAACTACCGGCAGCTATGATTCTATGTCTAAGATCATTATTTGAAAACGCTACGTCAGGTAAGTTGTTACCATTAACAGATAAGTTATCTCTCCAAGAAGAAAATGCTATTGAACCAGCACTCATTAAGTCTCTAGTGTAACCATAATTGTATGCAGCCATGTAATTAAGACCTTTAGATGACGGTTTCTCAATTTTAAAAGTTACAGAATAACCTTTACCAACATCCGTATTTTTCAATAAAGTTGCATTAGTTATTTTAGAGTTAACTCTATTATTAGCATTATTACCACCATATAAAGGACGGTTATCAGGACCTGCTAATTCTTTTGCTGCTGGTTTTAAGTTGGCATTGATATAAGTTACATTATTTAAATCTTTGTTATAAATAAATTCAGCTGTTGCTATCAAACCTAATGGTAATGCTACATCAACTGCAATATTTGATCTCCAAATTTGAGGGAATTTAAAATCTTCAGCAGTCATTGCGATAGCATATGATGATGCTGGTTGTCCTGGATTAGGATCCAAATTATATGCATTCACATCAGGGTTAAAAGGATAATTATTTGTATTATCTTCAAAAACAGAACCTGTTAAGATACCATTATTACCAACTTGATTAGATAACCATACGAATGCTGGTCTGCCTGAAAATACTCCTGTACCCCCTCTAACTTGTAAAGTCTGATCACCATTTACATCAAAGTTGAATCCAAGTCTCGGTGAAAATAAAACAGTTGTACCTGGTAATTTTGAAGTATTAAATTTCAATGAATCTCCCAATTCATCGTTAAAAGTAAATCCACTTACTTCTGCATTTTCTAAGGCAGTGTTTTTAAAGCTTGGAACATCGAATCTTACTCCAGCAGTTATTTTAAGTTTGTTATTTACTTGAAATTCATCTTGTAAATAAAGACCTATTTGAGATGCATTTGTTGTAGCAGTTGGCAATGCCGAACCAGCTAGGTTTGAAGAAGTCTTTTGGTACCTTCTTAATGTAGGATCATTTGTTGGATCTTCATCTGTGTCTGCATAAAAGTCTGCTAAGGAATTATATACAAATTGACCATAGTATGTTGGTGTAAATGTATTTCTAAATTCAAATGATTCGTAACTTACACCAGCTGTGATAGTATGATTTCCTTTGTAATAGGTAAAATCATTTCTAAACTGCCATGTATCTGTATCGAGTATGTTATTTGGCGTAAATGGCTCGTAACCAAATGCAATATAATTTCTACCTCCTTCAAGGATATCAACAAGTGGGAAAATTCCACCACCACTACTTCTATAGTCTCTATTGGCTGTAAAACCAGCTATTATTTTATTCGAGAAATTACTTCCCACATAATTGTGCTCTCCAATGAATGAGTTAATATCATTATTGATAATATAATTATTGTTAGAGAAATTAAGTGCAAAAGCATTACCCGCTCTACCACTAAATGCCCCACTACTACTAGCTGGAACATCTCTAGATGACTTTAAATAATTATAACGTAAACTAAATTTACTTTTATTACTTAAGTTATAATCTAAACGAGCAAGTGCTTTATCACTTTTTGTTGCCAATTGAAAATTCTCATAAACACCTGGATCGTAATTGTATTTATTTATCAAAAAAGTCTTTAAGGCATCAAGGTCAGATGCTAAAACTCTTGTTGTGTTTACACCATCATCATTTACACCAGGTCTTAAAGCTTCGAATCCACTGTTTGCTGGGTCTCCTCTTCTTTCAGACTCTCCGTTAATAAAGAAAAATAATTTATCTTTAATAATTGGTCCACCTAATCTGAATCCATATTGTTTTACATCAAAATTTGCTGTAATAACGTCTGATCCATTAGCTTTTTTACCAACAAAAGTCTCGTTTCTTAAATTATAAAAAACCGATCCAGAAAATTCATTTGTACCACTTCGCGTTACTGCATTGATACCTGCACCTGTAAAACCTCCTTCTCTTACATCATAAGGAGCCACGTTAATTTGGATTTGCTCTATCGCATCCAAAGATATTGGAGTAGAGTTTGTTTGGCCTCCTGGTAAATCAGATAGTCCAAAACTATTGTTAAAGATTGATCCATCAATTGTTAAATTGTTAAATCTTGCATCTTGACCTCCAATAGATCTACCATTAGATTGTGGAGTTGTTCTAGTAAAGTCTGATATTGAACGACTTATAGTAGGTAGAGAGCTTAGAGCTTGAAGACCTACGTTTGTACTAGCCCCTGTTTTTTTATCATTCATGATTGCATTTTTATTTGCAGTCACAGTTAAAGCGTCTAGCGTAACACCACTCTCAGCTAATTTTTTGTTCAGAGAAAAAGTTTGACCAAGGTTCAAAAAGACATTTTCATCCACTGTTTCTTGATAACCTACGTAACTAGTCGTGATAGTGTATGGTCCACCTACTCTCATACCGGGTAAGTTAAACCTTCCGTCTTCTCTAGTCACTGCTCCATAAGATGTTCCTGATGGAGTATGAACAGCCAATACAGTTGCACCAATTAATGGTTCGTTGTTCATGTCTGTAACAAGACCACTAATACTACTGGTCGTCACCTGCGCCTGAACTCCTAGTCCCAGCAACAAGAATAAAAAAATGTGTAAAAATTTCGTTTTCATGAATTAAAATTTTGTGTTTTTGTGATTTCCTTAATCAAATTTTGATCGCTTTGAGGTGTAAACTCTCCGTTTCTTAAAATGTTTAAGTCGTCACGGTTGATAAATGATTGGTTTGGTTTAAAAATCACCACAAAAGTACGCATCATATATTAAGATAATGTTAAATTTTATATATAAAATTTAGATATTTATTGACAGCTTTGTCCACATTCTAATTTTTGATTACTTTTATGTCTTTAATAACCAAAATCTTTGCAATATGAAGAATTTATTTACTTCACTTATTTTAATGTTATTCTTTGCAGGTACAGCATTGAGCCAATTAGTTGTGACGGAGTTATCCTACAATCCACCTGAGACCAATACGGATTCATTGGAGTATATTGAATTATATAACGGAGGTACAGCTGCCTTAAACTTAAAGGATTACAAGTTTACTAAAGGTATTGAATTTACTTTCCCCGAAGTCACCATCAATGGAGGAGGTTATCTTTTACTTTCTGTAAATGAAGGTGCTTTTATGCGCAATTATAATAAACCTTCTCTTCAATGGACAAGTGGCGCATTAAATAATGGCGGAGAAGTACTTGCCATTGCAAATGCATCAGGTGCGGAAATTTATTCAGTTGATTATAAAGATGTTGCCCCTTGGCCTACCGTTGCAGATGGTACAGATGGCGAAGGTAAATCTATTGAAATTTGTAATACAGAAGCAGACCCAAATGTAGGTGATAACTGGAAAGTTTCTCTCAATAACCTTGGGTTTATGATTAATGGCAAACAAGTTTTTGGTACGCCTGGAGTTGCCAATTCTATACCTAGTTGCTCGGTCGAACCAGATGTCATCGTAGAAGTGTCTTCAAATATTTTTACACCAAAAGATATTACCATAGATGTAGGTCAAACTGTAAGATGGGTAAATATGGGAGGCTCACACAATATTAACGGTACACAGGCTACTTTTCCTGCCAACCCAGAGAGTTTTGGAAATGGAGCAGTTTCAGGTAACGCTTGGACTTATGACTTTACCTTTAATACTGCAGGATTTTACAATTACCAATGTGATCCACACGCATCTCAAGGTATGGTAGGTACCGTAACAGTAAATGGTCCTATTATCGTAGATATTTATCCTGTTCGTACGATTACGTCTGTTTCTACCACAAATGCAGATGGCCAAACAGATTCGCTCAATGTGACATGTACTTTACAAGGTATCGTTTACGGTGTCAACTTGAATGCAGCTACAGGATTACAATTTACAATAATGGATGCCAATAACAATGGTATCGGTGCTTTTAGTGGTTCAGGAAACTTAGGATATACGGTTCAAGAAGGCGATGAAATTGAAATAAAAGGTAGAATAGATAATTTTAGAGGATTGACCCAAATGAGATTGGATAGTGTGCGTTTAATTTCTGAAGGCAATAATTTAGTTTCACCAAAAGTTGTAACGTCATTTGTGGAAGAAGATGAGTCAAGTTTGTTGACTGTTGAAAATCTTGATTATGTCGACATTACACAGTGGACTGGAATGGGTTCTGGTTTTAATGTAATCATGACCAATGGTACTAATGAATTTGCAATCAGAATTGACAATGATGTGGATTTATATACTAACGGACCTATTGTGCCAATACCAGGTAACAAACTTAAAGTAACTGGGCTCTTGGGCCAATTTGCACCACAAACCACTGCACCTTTTTCAGGCGGGTACCAATTGTTTCCAAGATATATTTCTGATTTTAGTGGTACGAGTAGTGTGAAGGATAATGTCCTGGATGCAAATATGACTTTATCTCCAAATCCAGTAAATAATATTGTCACCATTAAGACGGATGCTCAACCAGAAAGCATCGTTCTTTATAATGCTCAAGGTCAGCAATTGTCAGTGATCCAGAATACTTTAGAAGTTGACATGTCTGCTTTTGCTGCAGGCGTTTACTTTATCAAAGCATTAAAAGCTGATAAATCATCTACTGTTAGAATCATCAAAATGTAGTCTAAACGATTAATTAAAACATTTTAATCCATAAAAATAGTGGTTTGGTAGATTGCCATGCCACTATTTCTATTAATTGTATACTTTTGAACAAAATTTTTTAAGCCATTAATAATTTATTGTATGAACAGATTTTTATTTACGTTATTATTGGGTTTTGCAACACTAAGTTCGAATGCACAACTCAATAAAATTGAATTTCAAGAATTTACCTTGGATAATGGATTGCATGTCATCCTTCACCAAGATAAAAGCACACCTATCGTGGCGGTATCCGTCATGTATCACGTAGGATCAAAAAACGAAAACCCTGAAAAAACAGGTTTTGCTCACTTTTTTGAACACCTTTTATTTGAAGGTTCAGAAAACATTGGCAGAGGCGAGTATGACAAGTATATCGAAAAAGCAGGTGGCACATTGAATGCAAACACTTCTATGGATCGTACTTATTACTTTGAGATTTTACCGTCAAACCAATTAGAACTTGGTCTATGGTTAGAGTCAGAAAGAATGCTTCATGCCAAAGTAGAAAACGTGGGTATCGAGACACAAAGACAAGTTGTTAAGGAAGAAAGACGTCAACGTATCGATAATCAACCATATGGATCGTTTTTAGAGCAGACGATGATGCGTGCTTACAAAGTACACCCTTACAGATGGCCTGTGATCGGGTCGATGGCGCACCTAGATGCAGCAGAAGAGAAAGATTATAAAAACTTTTATGCTGACTTTTATGTACCAAATAATGCCATCGTTTCTATAGCTGGAGACATCGATTACGAAAATGCTAAAGCTTTGGTTACCAAATATTTTGCTTCTATTCCGAAAGGCAAAAAACCAGTGTACAGACCTAGTGTGGTAGAGCCAGCATTAGGAGGTGAAGTGAGAGATACTTTTTATGATAATATCCAATTGCCAGGTGTAATCATGGCATACAGAATACCAGCAGCAGGTACACCAGATTATTATGCTGTGTCTATGCTAGGTACATTATTGTCTCAAGGTGAATCATCGAGGTTGCAAAAAGCCTTGGTTGACGAGCAACAAAAAGCTGTAGCAGTAGGTAATTTTCCATTAGACCTAGAAGATCCAGGTGTATCTATCGCTTATGGTATATGCAGTATGGGTACGGATGTATTGGATGCTGAAAAGTCCATTACAGCAGAGATAGACAGAATCAAAACAGAAACCATTTCGGATGATGAGTTCCAGAAATTGAGAAATCAAGTTGAAAATGACTTTGTTTCTTCCAATTCACGGGTTGCAGGAATAGCAGAGAGTTTGGCAAATTACAAAATGTATTTTGGCGATGCTAATTTGATCAATACAGAGTTGCAGAGATATCTTGCTGTAACAAAAGAAGACATCAAAAAAGTAGCAAACAAATACTATGGCAAAGATAATAGGGTAGTGCTTCACTACTTGCCAAAACCTGTAAATCCATAATCATTAATCCATTTTAAAGCAAATTCTAAAAGATAATATAGAATGAAGAAATTAGTAATAGCGTTAAGCACCATATTTTTATTCAGTCAATGTACCAAAAAAGCAACAGAAACGGTCAGTGCACCAGCTGTTGACAAATCTTGGAGGAAAATGGCACCTGCACCAGCACCTGCTAGAGACATTGCCATAGGAGATTATACCGCTTTTGATCTAGCAAATGGTCTGAAAGTCATCGTGGTAGAAAACCACAAATTGCCTAGAGTATCCTATCAGTTGTCATTTAATAATGATGCACTTATAGAAGGTGATAAGGCAGGATACACATCTTTTGCAGGTGATCTAATCAGCAAAGGTACGACTACTAGAACGAAAGCTCAGATAGATGAGACCATCGATTATATCGGTGCTAGTATGAGTACTTCTGCAAGTGGCATCTTCGCAAGTTCACTCAAAAAACATACAGGCAAATTGCTTGATGTCATGACGGATGTGCTTTATAATCCTGTGTATCCACAAGATGAGTTTGAGAAAATACGCAAACGTTCAGCTTCAAACCTTGCGACTACCAAAACAAGTCCTGAAGCAATAGCAGGTAATATTAAAAGTATTGTCAACTATGGTCCGAATCACCCTTATGGTGAAGTGCAAACAGAAGAATCTATCAAAAATATCTCTGTAGATGATTGCAAAAGATACATCAATACTTACTTTAAACCAAACAACGCCTATCTTGTAATCGTAGGTGATATCACACCTGCTGAAGCGAAGATGCAAGCTGAGAAGTACTTTAGCAGTTGGAAACGTGGAGATGTTCCTGCATTCAAATATCCTACACCAGTGGCACCTACAGGTAGACAAGTGGCTTTTGGTAATAAAGATGGTGCAGTTCAGTCAGTGATCAACATTTCTTATCCAGTAGATATGAAGCCGGGAAGCCCTGATGCTATCAAGTCAAGTGTGATGAATTCAATTCTGGGTGGTGGTATTTTTTCTGGACGTCTTATGCAGAATCTAAGGGAGAAAAAAGCATATACTTATGGTGCTAGGTCCAATATTGCGACTGACAAATTGATAGGTAATTTCAATGCTTTTGCAAGTGTGAGAAATGAAGTTACAGATAGTTCAGTGACAGAGTTTATCTATGAATTGGAAAGAATTGTCAACGAACCTGTAAGTGTAGAAGATCTTAATTTATCTAAAAGTAGTTTGAATGGTAACTTCGGTCGTTCATTGGAGTCACCACAGACGATTGCAAATTTTGCTTTGAATACATTCAGATACAATTTACCTAAAGATTATTATAACAATTATTTGAAAAATCTTGACGCTGTTTCTGTGACGGATGTACAAGATATGGCAAGAAAATATGTCAGACCATCTAATTGTAATATCATCGTAGTAGGCAATAAAGACAATGTAGCTGACAAACTTAAGAAATTTGACAGCGATGGTAAATTAGATTTTTATGATGCATTCGGTAAGAAGTTAGAAGAAGCAAAAATAGAAATGGATCCTAATCTTACCGCTGCAGAAGTAATAAATGATTATATAGATGCACTGGGTGGAAAAGCAAAATTGAATGGTGTGAAAAGTATGTACACTGCCATGAAAACGAATGTTATGGGGCAGGATGCAACTTTAGAAACCTATCAGATGGCTCCAGATAAATTTGCCATGAAGGTGAATATGATGGGTATGACCGTGCAAGAACAAAAATATGATGGATCCAAAGGACTTAACGCTCAGATGGGTCAAAAGAAAGTGATCACAGAAGGCGAAGAACTTGAAGAAATGAAAGCGCAAGCAAAGATGTTTGAGCAATTGATGTATGCAGATGCAGGTTACAAACTTGAGATCAAAGGTATAGAAAACGTAGAAGGTGCCAATTGTTATAAAGTGATCGTAACGACACCAAAAGGAGATGTGACGACAGAATTTTATGATATCAAAACCAACTTACTTACAAGATCTGTAAAAACAGCTGGAGAAGGTGAAAAAATGGCAACAATAACCAATGACTTTAAAGATTATAAGTCTGTAGAAGGTGTTATGGTGCCATTTTCTATGACAATTTCAGGTGCTATGCCTGTGCCAATGGTGCTAGAAGCTACCACTATCGAAATTAATAAGACGGTACCCGCTGACGTATTTAAAGTAGAATAAGTATTAGGAAATACTAATATCGTAGGAGCCCACAACTAAGCGTAAAATCTAAGTTGTGGGCTTTTTTTATTAAGTTTATTGACAATTGTAATTTCTATCTTTACCAAATTGGTGTTAATTAATATCTATCAGGTATTGGTTTCTATAGGGTGGCTATGGATTATGGATGATAGAAACGGTTTCGCTTAAACCTTGGACATTTGTCACTATTTTTGATACCTATGAATTTAGATTTTGTCTTAAAATTGTTTGGATGATCATTTGAAATTTTTATACCTTTGGTCGGTTTTATGATTGACTAAATTAATAATTCGTCCAGGACTATCTAGGTGAAAGTGAATTAGGTTATATTATCAAGCTACTTTTTTAGTTTTATTAAATGGTTCTCCATAAATTAAGTACACTTAAACTTTAATTGCAATTCAATTACACTATCAAATATTGAAAAAATGAAACTTATCAGCACTTTTATGATCCTTTTGATTTTGCAAATTTTGGCTTGGCCCAAGACATCATTACTAAAACAGATGGTGCAAAAGTATTGTGTACCATTACAAAAGAAGATTCGTTAAATTACTACATTCTCACCAGAATATAAGGTAAAGAAATAAACACATTTGTTCCCAAAGTAAAAGTGCAGGATGCCTATTACGGTTCTCCATCTACTCAAAAGTTAATAAATGCAAAAGATATTATAGAAATACATGAAGCAGGAAATGTATCATCTTCTGGAATAAACTTAACTAAAAACGAACTTAAATCTTTATTGGCCACGTATCCTCCAGCTATGGAGAAATATAGTCAAGGTCAAGGGGTTGCTGCCTTATCAAATGGTTTTGGTGCAGTAGGAGGTTTTTTAGTAGGCTATGAGTTAGGTGGACAAATCAGTGGTGGACAATTTAATTCCACTAGATTTGTCGTAGGTGGTGGACTCACCATCTTAAGTTTCTTTATGGGCGCTAATGCCAATAGATCCAAAAAGAAAGCTATTGAAATTTACAATGATGCACATAAAAACAAGAAAGGTATGGGGCATTATGAAAAACCAAAAGTTTCTTTTAGTCCAAGTGGTTTAGTGGTAAATTTTTAAGACTACTCTGAAAACTTAGAAAAGGATTACAATAAAGTATTTTGACCTTTCATCCATACTATTTGTTTGGAGGTACAAGCTTGATGTTCGTTCATCATAGTTTAAAGGCAAGCCATTAGCTTCATGTCCATTGCTTTGAGCTTTTCGTTAATACCATTCAGCTTCGTGTTCATGCTTTTAAGCTTTTTGACTGGTCATTAAGGCTTCATGACCATTCATGAAGGCTTCCTGTGATGTCAATAAGGCTTCTTGACCTTACCTTTAAGCTTTTAGTTCGGCTATTAGGGCTTTATGACTATTACTTTAAGCTTAATGACAAGTCGTCAAGGCTTTGTGACCATTCATTAAGGCTTAGTGAGAAGTCGTAAAGGCTTCCTGACTATTCATTAATGCATAACGTTCATGCATTAAGGCTTCATGATGATTCCTTTAAGCTTTTTGATCACTTACTAAGGCTTAATGATTAGTCATGAATCTATAGTGTTAAGTCATTAAGCCTTTTTGCCCACTCATTTAAGCTTTTTGGGTAGTCGATAAGCCTTATTTAGAAGTAATTATCTCTTAATCAAGGGTATGATAAGCTTCACAGAGTACTTTATGACCTTAATCGTTATTGATTTAGTATAAATCGATAACAGTAATGTCTATATCAATTTTAAAAGAGTGTAAATCGATATTAAAAGAGTGTAAATCGATATTAATATTTTCTATATCGATATCGATTGAGAAAAAATTAATAGTAAAAGAGACTTTATCCATATTGATTTATACGACATCAATATGGATAAAGTCTATATCAATATCGCGATATTGTAAATGGATATTAATTAAGTATACATCGATATTAAAATAGTGTGTATCCATATGGTGAAAGTGAATATGGATGTTGATTTAGTCTGGATTAAGGCTAGTTTTGATATTGCCTTTAGGCACTATATATTGGTAGAAAAAAGGAATTTGTCGGTTTTTTTTCGTCCCATACGGGACGAGATATCTTTAATGTAAAATATTTCTACCGATATATTATCCCTACGGGATTGAATGCTATCAACGGTGATATTTTGAATCAATATTCTTATTTTTGTGGGGTAATGATCATGGTGCCTTTAGGCATCTTATATTGGTAGGAAAAAGGAATTGGTCGGATTTGTTACGTCCCGTACGGGACGATATATCTTTGATGTTAAATTTTTCTACCGATATTTTATCCCTACTGGATTATTTGTCTTTAACGATAATGTTTTTTCAAAAGATACCTAAAGTGATGGATTTTATAGAAATGGATTACAATGTTTTATCTAAAATGTTTTTACCTTTGTTGCATTGATTCTAATACATTCAAATGTATTAGAGAAAAATTAAAATTGAATAATAAACTTTAATTATCTAAAAAATGCCAAACACTTATACTCAGATTCATATTCAAGTTGTCTTTACTGTACAAAACAGGGATTGTGTAATTCGTAATTCATGGAAAGATGAGTTGTATAAATATATCACAGGCGTAATCCAAAATCATAGTCATAAAGTATTAGCAATAAACGGTATGCCAGACCATGTTCATATATTTTTTGGTTTTAGACCTACACAATCATTATCTGAATTGATGCAAGATATTAAGGGTGATAGTTCAAAATGGATAAATCAAAAAGGATTCACAAAAGGTAAGTTTTCATGGCAAGAGGGATATGGCGCTTTTTCGTATAGTAAATCACATGTAGGCGCAGTTGTTGATTACGTTAATAACCAAGAAGAACATCATAAGGAAAAAACATTTTTAGAAGAATATCATGATTTTTTAGAAAAGTTTGACATAGAATATGATGAAAGATATTTGTTTAAACCAGTGGAATATGATATTGAATAGTTAGTACAAGATCGTGATTTTGTAGGTTAATTTTATAACGTTATTGTTACGTCCCGTACGGGACGATATATCTTTAATGTCAAATATTTCTACCAATATTTTATCCCTACGGGATTGAATGCCATCATCGGTGACATTTTGAATCAATATTCTAATTTTTGTGGGGTGATGATCATGGTGCCTTTAGGCACTATATATTGGTAGAAAAAAGGAATTGGTCGGATTTGTTACGTCCCATACGGGACGATATATCTTTGATGTTAAATTTTTCTACCGATATATTATCCATACGGGATTGAATGCTATCAACGGTGATATTTTGAATCAATATTCTTATTTTTGTGGGGTAATGATCATGGTGCCTTTAGGCATCTTATATTGGTAGAAAAAGGAATTGCTTGGGTTTGTTTCGTCCCGTACGGGACGAGATGTTGTTTAATGTCAAATATTTCTACCGATATATTATCCCAACGGGATTGAATGCTACCAACGGTGACATTTTGAATCAATATTCTAATTTTTGTGGGGTAATGATCATGGTGCCTTTAGGCATCTTATATTGGTAGAAAAAAGGAATTGGTCGGATTTGTTTCATCCCATACGGGAAGATATGTTGTTTAATGTCAAATTTTTCTACCGATATATTATCTCAACGGGATTATTCTGCAGTAACGTATTCATTCCATCTAACATTATATTCTCCCTACAGGATTGTAAGCCATTAATGATAAAATAAAATAAACTAAAGTTTAAGATATTCTCATTTCTGTATTATATTTGTATTTATGATTCTTAATATCATTATTCCACTAAATCAAATATTATTCATAATCAATGGACCAAACTGAAAACCATAAAATCAAACAAAACAACCTTACTGCCACACCTTTTGCCCAAACTTATTTTCATGGCACAAAAGCAAACCTAAAATTAGGCGATCTCATAAAGGTGGGGTACAACTCAAATTATGGACAAAAGAAAAATGCAAAATATATATTTCTGACTGCGACTTTGGATGCTGCGATTTGGGGCGCTGAATTGGCAGTAGGTGATGAACGAGAGAGAATTTATTTAGTAGTACCTTTGGGCGAGATAGAGAATGATCCTGATTTAACAGACAAAAAGTTCCCAGGAAATCCAACAATGTCTTACAGATCTACAGAGCCATTTAAAGTCGTGGGCGAAGTGAGCTTATGGCAAAGTCATCCCGCCGAACAAGTGAAAGTGATGAAAGATCATCTAGAAAAATTGAAAGAAAAAGGTATTGATTCACTCAATGATGAATAACAAAAATAAATGAAATTGAGATGGCTAAGGGAGTTAAGCCTAAAAAATCGCAAATTATAAATGGAGACACCATTAAATATCACGCAAATGGAGAAACTATTTGGTCAAAAGGGAAAGTGGTCAATGGTCTTCCTGATGGATATTGGGAATGGTTCAGGATTGATGGCACTAAAAAACGTTCAGGATATTTTGACATGGGGACATCGATAGGTGAATGGACAACCTATGATGCAGCTGGAAAAGTCTACAAAGTGACAAAGAAATGAAGATAGACAATGAGATGAATTTTACCCTATAATATTATATCATTTATGGCCTCTACAATTATAAATCTATACTTCCTGACCAAGATTTGTATTAAAATCTTAAATACCGACGGAAAAAGGAATACTTTGCATCGTTTTTAATATGAAATCGTAAGCATTATATTTCACATAATTTTCTAAACTCATAGGAAAATGAAACTGATCACCTGGAATTGTAATATGGCTTTCAGAAAAAAAGCTCGATATATATTGCATCAAAAACCAGATATAGTCATTATTCCTGAATGTGAATGTCCTGCAAAGCTAATTTTTGATGATGAAAATTTAATTCCTAAGGATGTTGTTTGGCATGGGAAAAATCAAAATAAGGGACTTGGTGTGTTTTCATATAGTGATTATCGGTTTAAATTGTTAGATTGTCATAATACGGACTTTAGAAACATATTGCCTATTTCAGTAACAGGTGGGGGAGTTGATTTTATTTTGTTTGCCATATGGGCAAATAATCCTGAAGATAAGGATGGTCATTATATCACACAAATTTGGAAAGCCTTCCATTATTATGAAGATCTGATTGCGGCAAATAAAGCTATTTTGGTAGGTGATTTTAATAGTAATACGATTTGGGACAGACCTAGGAGAGAAGGAAATCACTCACGACTTGTCGAAAAATTGGAAGCTTATCATATTTTTAGTACCTACCATTATTTTCATGAGCAACAGCAAGGTAAAGAAGAAAATCCAACTTTATTTCTGTATAGACACCAGAATAAGCCATACCACATGGATTATTGTTTTGCTTCTAATTATTTCGTAGAAAAACTTAAACATGTAGAAATCGGTGTTTTTGATGATTGGGCAAGATATAGTGACCATTGTCCTTTGATAGTTGAGTTTGATTTATAATTTAGCGTGTGCAAACTCACTATAAATATTGGTTTTTAGACTAGATTAAGAAAATGTTGCTTTCATCCATTGATATTTCTACATACTTTGTCAAAATTAATCTTAATTTAATATGGTTTTACCTTGACTGATGGAAATACACCATATCTATGCGTTTATTTTCACAAAATGGCGCTTAAGTTTTGATATCGTTGTAAAAATTGTATATTTGTTATTGGATAATAAAAATGAAACACGACTTTTGCGCTCAATATTATTGATAATCTTATGGAGGTATTTTTAATTATTGCACTTTTTGTACTTGTCTTTGCTGCTCTGATGGATCTTGTAGTAGGTGTAGGAAATGATGCAGTAAACTTTCTCAACTCAGCTATAGGTAGTAAGGTGGCAAGTTTTAAGACTATCATGTGGATAGCTTCAGCAGGTATTTTGGTAGGTGCACTTTCTTCAGCAGGTATGATGGAAATAGCTCGAGAAGGCATATTCAATCCAGAATATTTTACTTTAAATGATGTCATTGTTATCTTCCTAGCAGTCATGCTTACCGATATATTATTGCTTGATGCGTTCAATACACTTGGACTTCCCACATCTACGACGGTTTCTATCATCTTTGAGTTGCTAGGAGCATCGTTGGTAGTAGCATCTTACAAAATACTAACGAATGATCAGCCAATGAATTGGCTATTTAACATCAATGACCATGCAAATGGTATCGTTGGGTATATTAATTGGTCGAAAACAAACACCATTATTTCGAGTATATTTTTGTCCGTTATTTTATCTTTTACCGTAGGTGTCTTAGTGATGTTTCTTTCTAGAGTCTTGTTTGGTTTTCGTTTTAGCGCTAAGAAAAAGTATGCTACCATCATTTGGGCTTCCATCGCGATGCTAGCTTTGTCCTACTTTTTGATATATAAAGGACTTAAATCCACCTATTCTACGGAACAACTTTTGAGCAAGGAACTTATCGATTTTAAAAAATCCTTTGATCCTAATACGGCAGATACACTTTTGCTAGGCGATACGGAAGTATTTAACAAAGGTAAGGATAACGAGATGGTTTTTGTCAAAAAAGTAGCAACCCAAGGTGAATATAAAGGACAGGAAGTATATGAAATATTTTTTGGAAATGAAGATATCAAAGCATTTACGGATTACATAAAGAGTCACTTAGCTACAAGTCTATTGATCGTTTTTGTGTTTTGGCTTTTTGCTTTTTGGGTGCTAGACTATTTTAAAATAAATGCACTCAAAGTAGTCGTAATGGTAGGAACATTCAGTTTAGCCATGGCATTTGCAGGCAATGATTTGGTTAATTTTATTGGTGTACCGCTCGCAGGGTGGCAATCTTATGAACTTTTTCAATATGCAACTGCTGTCCCAGGGTCAAACCTTACGGCCAATACTTTTCTGATGACAGGACTTAAGTTTCCCATTCAGACACCATATTTGTATTTGATAATTGCCAGTTTGGTCATGATATTGACATTATGGTTTTCAAAAAAGGCGAGAAGTGTTACGGAGACAGAAGTGAGTTTAGGCTCACAAGAAGAAATAGAAGAGAAGTTCAGTTCGAATGCATTTTCGAGATGGATTGTAAAAACCAGCTTAAAAGCCAATAAAGCTGCCAATGAGTGGTTGCCTGATAAATATGTGGATAAACTAAATGAAAAATTTGCACCTTTAGACTTGGATGAGGTGGTAGATAAACCTGCCTTTGACTTATTACGAGCTTCAGTCAATCTTACAGCTGCAAGTATGTTGATCGCTTTGGCTACGAGTTATAAATTACCACTATCTACAACTTATGTGTCATTTATGGTGGCCATGGGAACTTCATTAGCGGATAGAGCATGGGGTCGGGAGTCAGCAGCATACCGTATCGCAGGTGTGATCAATGTGATAGCGGGATGGTTGTTTACGGCATTTGTTGCTTTCTCTATTACGGCTATTGTTGCACTAATCCTTTTGAATTTTAAGCTCATCGGGTTGATTTTTATGATCGTTTTGGTAATAGGCGTTATATTAGGCACTAATTACTACCATAGCTATAAACAAAAACTGAAGGCAAGGTCTAAAGATATCCTTAACGCAATTGACCTAACTACCAGTAAAGAGTTAAGCAGATCTTCCAAAATGCTTGCGACAAGCCTTACGACTACTACAAATGCTTATAATGCAGCTATAGATGGATTGATCAATGAAGATGAAAATACCATAAAAACAGCAGAGAAGTTGTACGAAGAACTGAGCTCCTATTATAAAGATGTCAAAAACAATCTCTTCAAAGCCATAAAAAAGTCACCTTTGGCAGAAAAACAAACCGCACAACTTTACATACTCAGCAATGACTTGATGCAAGATTTATTACAGTCACTCCAATTAATAATAAATGCAGCAGGCTCACACGTAAAAAATGGGCATAAACCTTTGTCTGAAAGTCAGAAAATCATCGTACTCCAAATCAGAAGTGAAGTGAATGATTATCTGACATCCTTGGTGACATGTCTGAATGACCAATATTTTGAAGAATTGGCTCTATTTAAACAACGTAAGAGAGTCATCTTCGACCATGTAGAGCATGCATTGATTGTCCAAGTGGATGGTATATCGAATAAAGAATTTGGTTTTAAGAATACAGATCTTACATTTAGTATCATGCTTGAAACCAAAGATTTGGTAGCCATATCTGTTCGTTTTGCTAAGTTGTTCAGAAGATTGAGCAAAGGTGAAAGTCCATTAGGAAATAGAGATAATTGAAGTAAATGAAATCAATGGATACACGTATTCATCATAGAATATTCATCTGCTTGCAACACATTTTAGAATCGCAAAGCGAATGAAGTTTAAAATTGATAACTTCGTATTATCCATCATTATAGTAGTAGTGGTATCTTACTTGTTTCCTCAATGGGGGAGGAGTGATAGTGGTGTGCCATTAGATAAAATTGCGAGCATTGGTGTAGCTATGATTTTCTTTTTTTATGGGTTAAAACTGAATGTAGAAAAATTAAAATCTGGGTTAAAGAATTGGAAACTGCATGTTTTGGTCCAATCATCTACTTTTCTTCTATTTCCGTTGATTATCTTAAGTTTTTATCCATTTGTTTCTTCTTCTGAAGGCCAAACTTTATGGTTGTCATTCCTATTTCTTGCAGCGTTGCCTTCCACCGTTTCATCTTCAGTAGTCATGGTATCTATGGCCAAAGGCAATCTACCAGCAGCCATATTTAACGCCAGTATTTCTGGTCTTATCGGTATCATCGTCACACCATTATGGGTGGGCATATTTATGGAGCAAGGTTCCACTGAGTTTCAAATAGGAGATGTTTATATCAAGTTGGTCACAGAAATATTGTTGCCAGTCCTTTTGGGTTTGTTCTTACAACGATTTTGGGGAAAATATGCTTTGCGGTACGCTTCTCAATTATCTGTGTTTGACAAGTCTATAATTTTAATTATTATTTACAAAAGTTTTGCCCATGCTTTTGATGAAGGTATTTTTGAGTCTGTTGGGTTGATTGATTTGACTTTTATTAGTATAGCATGTTTAGGGTTGTTTTTTGTTGTTTTATTTATCACTGGTTTTTTGTCAGATTGGTTGGGATTTAGCATAGAAGACAAGATTACAACTCAGTTTTGTGGTACTAAAAAATCATTAGTTCATGGTACTGTTTTCTCTAAGATATTATTTCCAGCATCATTTCCTGTCGCTATGATTTTGCTACCGTTGATGATTTTTCATGCGCTACAGATATTGATTGTAAGCATTATTGCTGCAAAATGGGCAAAAAGACAACATTTCTAATGTCTATAAAATCCATTCGTTTGTCTAACACTTGACCACGGTATTAGCATTTTAAAAGGAATTTATTTACATTTGAGTTTCAAAATGATTGGGTGACGATTTATAAAAAAATAGCTTTTTTCTGTTTTATTCTGTTTCTTTATCTAGAGACACAAGCTACACCTATTCGTTCATTTGTCATTCCTGCTATACAAGAAAAAAGCAGTCTGATAATTCCTTTTACATTGAGTGGTGGACTCATTATTATTCAGGCCAAAATCAATGATTCTATTGGGAATTTTGTCATAGACACAGGTGCAGAAGGATTAGTGTTAAATAGCCAACATTTTAAAGGTGTGAGAGATGATTCACGTGGGTATTATGGCTTGTCTGGTCGAGGTAAAGCGTTGACCGTCAGTTATGATAATAATGTGGATGTAAATGGATTAGCTTTTAATAATGTGGATGCTGATGTCGTGGATTTATCAGCCATAGAGTTGAAAAAAGGATTAAAAATATTAGGATTGATTGGATTTAGTCTCCTAAAGGATTATGAAATTATGTTTAACTATCGAGGTCGATTTATAGCTTTATCAGCAGTAGACAATAAGGGGAATGTAATAGATCCAATGCCTTTTATACTCAATAAAAAAGATAGTTTATCATTTGTTTTGGGGAATTTTATACCAGTCATTGACGTTACAGTAAATGGTGTCAAAAAGAAATTTGGCATTGATTCAGGAGCTGAAATTAATTTGTTGGATCTCAAAAGGTCAAAGGATATTATGTCGCAATTCACACCCATACGAACTATCAGCCTGACTGGTTCTGATGGAAAAGATAGCGAAGTAATAGCGGGAAGGCTGTATCGAGTAGCTATCCTGGAAATTTATAGATGTGCAACCATGGCCACTGTATTGATGAATATGGAAAATCTCAACAAGATATATAAGTCTAATTTGGATGGAATATTGGGGTTTGAGTTTTTGTCACCTTGGTTATTTAGTATCAATTATAAAAAACAAAAGTTATATTTGCACCAGTTAAAAGTAATAAATCCATAATGTACAAGAATTTACTTTTATTTTTTGTTGTTTTTCAAGTTCAAAGTTTATTTGGACAGCAGGTACCGTATTCTCAGTGTGAGATCAATGGCGAAGATGTTTTTATAAAATTTAATGAAACATGCCTCAATTCTGATGATGAAGCTTGTATGGCATTAGCTGAATTTAAGCATTATGATCTGGCTGCGGTGATAAAGTCAGGTATGGTCACACTGTGGGAAAAAGATGGGTGGACTATGCAGAAAACGGGTACCAATACCTACCAACTACATAAAAAACTCATGCATTTCGATAAGACATTTGACTTTGAAGATAAGTTCAAAATTGATATATCATATTGGAATTATCCAGTTTCTGAAAGATCAAAACAAGGAAGTAGTGATATCGTGGACGAACCAGCAAAGGTTCATAAAGACGGTAATGTAGAGTTCAAACTGAAGGGTAGGAGCAATGCAAAACAAGTGATACTTTCTGGATCTTTTAATGATTGGAACGAGCAATCCATCAAAATGCTGAGAGTAGGTGATGAATGGAAAATTCGTCTTAAAATGTCACCGGGCATCTATGAATATAAGTTTATCGTAGATGGTGAGTGGATGACCGACCCTGCGAATCCATACACGGTTCAGAACCAACATTTCACGTTCAATTCTATATTAGTAGTTGGAAAAGAAGAACAGTTTATTTTAAAAGGATATAAAGATGCCAAAACAGTAGCCTTGTCTGGAAGCTTTAATAATTGGGATCCAAAAGGAGTTCGTGCTTTCAAAACCAAAGACGGATGGAAGGTCACACAAAAGTTACCTCCAGGAAAACATTATTACAAATTTATTATCGATGAACATAATTGGATCATTGACCCTGCCAATGAACTTCAAGAGCGAGATGAAGAATCAAATATTAATTCTGTGATTATTGTGCATTGATTTATTTACATCTAAGTACATGGATTTTACCACTAAGTACACAAAGGACATCACTAAGATCACTCAGAATTTTAACAAAAAGTAAATCATATTTCTGCCATAACTCAATTATTTAAAGACTTATGGCAGAAATAGATGAGACTTTGAGTCTTACATTTGTCGCCTACATCTTCACAAATTTAGTTTTAAATTCTGAGTTATTATTGATCACTTGAAGAATGTAAAATCCTGATGGCAAATGACTTACATTTATTCTATTGCTAAGTCCAATGTTAAAATCAGTTGTCAATAACTTACCACCTTTTTGGTCAAAGATATTAACTTTTCCAATGTTAAACTTAGCATCATTGATCCCTAATGAAAGGAAATCTGTGGTTGGATTTGGATAGATAAAGAAAGGAGATACTGACCAATCATTTGTGAATACTGGTTTGCCTACAGGTGTGACGACTTCATTGGTGATAATCGGTTCATTAAAGTCAAAATAGATGCCTGCTATGTTACTCACTTCTTCGTTGAGCATGGTTTTTTCATCTAGGGTGATCTCAAATTTTATAAAACCATGAGAAGCAGGTTCGTTTTTAAAGCTATCTACGAGCATGATTTGATTAAATATCACATTAAGTGTTCCATTGTCTACTGACCAAATATAATCATGTGAAGCAGCAACTGGTCTCATAGAAGCTACATCAAATTTTGTGCTGATCGGATCTTGGATTTTTACAGTAAAAGCGGTGTCTGTTCCTGTGTTTTGGAACCTAATCATATATTCCAGTTTATCACCTGGCTCTATGTAAGTCTGATTTCTGACACCATTTACAAAGATGGCTTTATCATTTGGGTCAAATGAACCTATGTTTTGTTGACATTCTGTATATTCGGTGCGAGTTTCGATGCTATTACAGCTTTGTGAGCGACTTTCACTATCTATAATGATACAATGTTCTTGGCCCAATGTAGCGTCACAACTTAGGTTAATGGTAAAATTGATGTTTTTACATTCTCCAGGTTTGATAGTACCAGCGTCGAGCGTCAGTTCATTTCCTACATGAGACAATTGTGGCAGATTAGCTTGGATAAGATCAAAGTAATCGTCTAAAATGATTTTGACTTCTGTTTCTTCTGCATCAATATTGCCTTCGTTACATACTTGTCCATAGTAAGTATTGTCAAAACA
This sequence comes from Saprospiraceae bacterium, assembly GCA_041739205.1. Lineage (GTDB taxonomy): Bacteria > Bacteroidota > Bacteroidia > Chitinophagales > Saprospiraceae > OLB9. The sequence goes on along the minus strand of JBGSOH010000282.1, from coordinate 12 downwards.
TCTTCTAAGAAA